>DASWEH010000687.1:0-6056 GCA_036394895.1 Anaerolineales bacterium | reverse complement strand
ACACACAAGCCGCGGATTGGGAATTCGCCTGTAAAGCTGGCACCGAAGCGATGGTCGCCGCGATGGGACTGGTCGGCTCGGGCATGGGACACTATGCCATGGCAATCGGCATGGACACCGCCCAAGGCAAGCCCGGCGACGCGCTCGAATACACGGCGGGCGCGGGCGGTGCATCCTATATCATCGGTCCCGCGGAAGAGTCGCTGGCGGTCATCAACGCTGCGTACTCCTACGTCACTGATACGCCCGATTTCTGGCGGCGTGAATATCAAAAATATCCTGAGCATGGCATGCGCTTCACGGGCGAGCCTGCCTACTTCAAGCACATCACGGAAGCCGCGACACACATGATGGAAGCCTCCGGCACCATCGCAAAGGATTACAAGTGGGCAATTTTCCAACAGCCCAACATAAAGTTTCCACAACGTGTCGCAGGTCAACTTGGTTTTTCGATGGAGCAGATCCAGCCTGGGCTGCTCGTCCCTGTGATTGGAAATACGTATGCGGGCGCAGCCGTGATTGGACTCACTGCCACTCTCGACATCGCACAGCCTGGAGATCGAATCCTCATGGTCTCCTTCGGGTCAGGAGCTGGTTCGGATGCCTTCGACATCACCGTCACTGATAAGGTCACCGAGCGCGCAGGTCTGGCAACGAAGACGCAAGATTACATTTCGCGCCGGACCGAGATCGATTACGCGACATATGTCAGATTCCGCGGCAAGCTAGCGATGAAATGAAACCCTGCTGGTCGAGTGCCCTGCATGTTTTTCGCAGGGCGTATCGAGACCCAGCAATAACATATAAAATTAGAATTCGAAGTATGTGGTCTCGATACGGGTTGAGAAAAACACTCAACCCTACTCGACCATCGAATGTAACGAGATTTTATATGGCATGGATGTATATTCTTGAATGTTCAGATGGAACTTACTATGTAGGTTCAACTAAAGACTTGGAATATCGCTTCTATGAACATCAAACTGGAAAAGGCGCAAAATATACATCTCGGCGATTACCCGTCAAATTGGTTTATTCGGAAGAACATGAAAGAATAGTTGACGCCTATACCAGAGAAAAGCAAGTTCAAAATTGGAGTCGAGCAAAACGCGAAGCCTTGATAAACGGTAATAAAGAATAATTACCAAAACTTGCGAAGAAAGATTTTGAAAAAAGAAAAATAAACAAAGAAAAACCGCTGGTCGACTAGCTCTGAGCGTTTGTTGCGAAGGGCATATCGAGACCTGCGAATAACATACAAACAAGAAATTAAGAGATTACTTGATATTGGTGGTCTCGACTGCTTGCGTCTCGACCACCGAGGATATGACACCATGGCATTCTTCGACCTCGCACTCAACGAACTCAAGGCCTACTGCCCCGACCGCGATGAACCCGCGGACTTTGACTCCTTCTGGAAATCTACGCTCGATGAAGCGCGGGCATTTCCTCTTACTGCAACCTTTGAAAAAGTGGATTACGGTCTCGTCGCGCAGGAGACCTTCGATGTCACCTTCAATGGTTTCGGCGGGCAACCCGTCAAAGGCTGGCTGATCCTGCCAAGTCAACGCAAAGGAAAATTGCCATGCGTTGTCGAATACACCGGCTACGGCGGCGGACGCAGTTTCGTGATTGACTGGCTGCTTTGGGCAAGCGCGGGCTATGCTCACTTCGTCATGGACACGCGCGGACAAGGCAGTAGCTGGTCCAAAGGGGATACACCTGACTTGTACGCAGATGGCGGTAATGCCTATTATCCGGGCAGTATGACCAAAGGAATTCTCGACCCGAAGCATTACTACTACCGCCGCGTCTTCACGGACGCGGTCCGTGCCATTGAGGCAGCCCGCTCTCACCCCGAAGTGAATGCGTCTCAAATTGCCGTGACAGGCGGCTCGCAGGGCGGAGGCATCACCATCGCCGCGGCTGGGCTTGTCCCCGAGGTGGTTGCGGCCATGCCTGATGTACCGTTCCTCTGTCACTATCGCCGCGCCACCGAAATCGTGGATACCTATCCTTATAAAGAGATCGCAGAGTTTTGTCACGTTCATCGCGACAAAGTGGATACAGTTTTCAATACGCTTTCCTATTTCGATGGAGTCAATCTCTCCGTACGCGCAAGAGCAAAGGCTTTATTCTCTACGGGTCTTATGGATCAAGTCTGCCCGCCCTCAACAGTCTATGCGGCGTACAATCATTGGGCTGGCGAAAAAGATATCAAGGTTTATCCATACAACGGTCATGAAGGCGGCGCAAGTTATCAGACGATGGAGAAAGTTAAGTTTTTAAAGAGTATTTGGAAATAATATTACTCTGCTGGTCGAGTAGCCCCGAGTGCTCTTTGGGGGGCGTACACTTGCACCGCACTTCGTTCCCTGGCACTGTGCGGCTTAAGCCGTACCAGGGCAGGTGTGGTGCAGTGCGGTGTCGAGATCAGTAATAATAAGAGAAATTTACTTAAAACTGGTGGTCTCGACTGCTTGCGTCTCGACCACCGAGTTATGAGGAAAAATGACAGACGTAGTAATAGCAGGAATCGGACAAACTGAAGTCGGCGAGCATTGGGAGATTGGATTGCGCGAGCTTGCCTTCGCCGCCATTCAAGATGCAGTCAAAGACTCGGGTGGGCTCAAACCGCAATCATTGTTCGTTGGCAACATGCTCGCGCCGAATCTATCTAACCAGGCGCACCTGGGTGTACTGCTCGCAGATTACGCAGGCTTGCTCGGGATCGAAGCTGTGACCATCGAAGCCGCGGGGGCGTCAGGAGGCGCGGCGTTACGACAGGGTTATCTCGCAGTCGCCAGTGGCATGGTGGATGTGGCGCTCGTCGTTGGCGTGGAGAAATTTACAGACAAACTCGGTTCCGACGTGGATACTGCACTCGCCACCACAAGCGACTCCGATTTTGAAGCGATACAAGGGATGACACCCACTGCGCAAGCCGCGCTCATCATGAAGCGCTACATGCACGAGAATAATGTCCCGAGCGATGGCTTTGCAGGCTTTGCACTCACTGCGCACGCCAATGGTGCGGGCAATCCCTGTGCCATGTTCCGCAAAGCGATCAAGCCTGATACTTACGCCAAAGCAGAAATGGTCAGCGACCCGCTCAACATGTTCGACATGGCTCCCAATGCAGATGGCGCGGCGGCACTCGTCCTGACTCGCCGCGATCTGCTCCCGCTCAATTTTCATCATCCACTCGTGAACGTTTCTGGCTCCGCCGCATCGTCGGATACATTGGCGTTACATGACCGAAAAGATATGCTTTTCTTTGATACCGCTCATCTCTCCGCAGGCAAAGCGATGAAACAGGCCGGTATCCTTTTGGATGACATCCATCTTTTCGAATATCACGATGTATTCAGTATTTATGCCGCGTTGCAACTTGAAGCGGTTGGATTTGCAGCCAAAGGTCAGGGATGGAAGCTCGCCGCGGATGGTTTGATTGAATTAAAGCCAAGGTCAGGAGACCTTGACTCCGCAGGGCATATTCCTTGCGCCACGATGGGAGGCATGAAAGCGCGCGGATTCGCCGGAGGCGCGGCGGGTGTGTATCAGGCTGTCGAAGCGACGATCCAACTGCGAGGTCAGGCAGGAACGAATCAAATCCCGAATGCAAAGACCGCGTTGATCCAGTCGCTCGGAGGTCCAGCCTCCACAGCCGTCAGTCACATCCTGCAGAACTTGGATTAATTGTTACGTTTCAGAATTTACGGGCGTCACAATCTGAACGGCTTTTGGAATGATCTTTATCGTAACAGGAAGACGCCCAATAATATCCCCATCACACTGAACAGGCAATTTTTCACTGCAGCGAATTTCGACTTCCTTTGTGGCTTCCATACAAAACACATTCCAATTGTGTTTTTGATCTCCCCGAAGCATACTGACTGCCAGCTTGAGATAATCTCCTAAAGTGTTTGCGTAAATACGACAAACATTTAACTTGCCATCGTCCATGCGAATACTGGGGTCCAGTTGCAAGGCTTTTAGGCCGAGGCTGGCGCTATTTGCGACCATCAATTCTGAAGCTCGGAACCTTGAAGGCTTGCCGTCAATTTTGACATCAAATAGATAAGATCGAAATTCCATTAATTGTTTTATCCCCTTCCATAAATCAACGAGTTTGCCAAACCGGCGCTTTTCCTGACGTTTCACATTTTCCATGGTCCGCGAGCCAACACCTGCACTCACACTCAAAATAAAAAAGCCTTGATCCACCTGCAAGGCATCCACCATTTGAATCGTGTGTTTCTGAAATACTAATTCAAGCGCCTGATCGATTTGTAGCGGAATATTCATGATCTGCGCAACGGTATTCCAAGTGCCAGTCGGAAGAATAACAAGAGGGATTTGTGTGCCCACCAAACCATCTATCACGCCCGAAAGAGTTCCATCCCCACCCGCTGACACGAAAAGTTGAAAACCCTGTTTGACAGCACTCCGAACCTTCTGCCTGAGGTTTTCGTTGCCAGTGGTTTCATAAATTTCAAAAGGGATATCGCGCGACTGAAAAGCTGATTCGATTTTTTCACGAACAGTTTCAAGCTGCGAAACACCTGCCACTGGATTAACGACAACAAATGTTTTTGGTTTTTGCTGAATATCTACTTGCATAGTCCTCCATCTCTACGATAAAAATTCAATATAAATAATTTGCATCAAAAAGTTTTGTTTCCCAAATTATCTCAATTGCCCAACCACTACATAGCACTTCTACTAAAACAAAACGATAAAAGCTGATAAATGCAACGTTTCTATGGTTAGATTTGCTCCTTTAAGTCAATTATTACAAATTTGTACAAACGAGAGGTGAAAAGACACTTCCTACCCATTTCAAAATCAGGTAAAATAACAGTATTAAAAATTATATATAATATATAATTTGGAGAATTTATGCCTATTTTTACTCCTGGTCGAAGATGGCAGCCTCCGTACTCTCCATTCAAGAAAGAGAACTTTGGCGACCGCGCCCTGCAAGTTCTCGAATATAGCGTGAAGGGTCCACTGTTTGGTTGCCGGATGTGTGGGAACTGCCTGCTACAGGAAACGGCGTTCATTTGCCCAATGGAATGCCCAAAAGGCCTACGGAATGGTCCGTGTGGTGGCTCAACATCTGAGTATTGTTACATAGACAAAACAAGGCCATGCATCTGGTACAAGATTTATGAGCGGTCTTTCCAATTGGGACGTGAGGAACTTTTACTCGAGGTTCTACCTCCCCTCGATTGGGAAAAGGTGGGACAGGATTCTTGGCGGGATATTTTTAGGAACGTTGCAAAAATTGGTTATAAAAAAGTAGTAGGCGGCCTCCTTTCACGATCGGCGGAGACGCGTAAACAAACCTGGGATGGGATCTTCCGCCCTGTCCGCCAGCCGGGTTGGTGGCAGGGTGACTCGAAGTATCATCCACCCGCGTATACGGAACCTGTTTCAGAGTTGGAACGAAAATTAGTCAGCGGTGAATTTGTGGTGACCAGCGAGATCACCCCTCCATTGTCCTCCAAGACCGATAAATTGATCTACCACATTGAAGCGACCAAGCACTACGTCTCGGCGCTCAACTTTACAGACAATGCCTCCGCCATGCCACGCATGACCTCCTGGGCGTGCAGTCAGATCGCCATCGAGCATGAGGCGGAGCCTGTGCTGCAAATCTCCGCTCGCAATCGCTCACGCGGCAATTTGCAAAGCGAAGTCATCGGCGCGACCGCGCTTGGTGTGCGCAACATTTTATGCGTCACCGGTGACAGTGCAAAGCTCTCCCCTTCCCCGCGCGAGAAAATGGAAATCAACGATCTGGATGCGATTCAAATGCTCTGGATCCTGCGACGGATGCGCGATGAAGGCAAATACCTGGATGGGCGCGAGATCAAATATCCACCGAATTTTTTCCTGGGCGCGGCAGCTTCACCGTTTTCATCGGATCCGAAATTCCAGGCGTTACGCGAACAGAAGAAGGTCAACGCGGGCGCGCAATTCTTCCAAACCAATCTGGTCTTTGATATCAATGGAATGGAGCTCTGGCTCAATGAACTGGCAAAACGAAA
>DASWEH010000686.1:0-4769 GCA_036394895.1 Anaerolineales bacterium | reverse complement strand
ACGGCGTGGATACGATCGGGGTGTATCGCAACGGCACCTTCTTCCTGCGTAACAGTAATGATGCGGGCCCACCTGAACTGAACTTTGCCTTGGGCAATCCGGGGGATGTGGGGATTGCGGGAGATTGGAATGGGGATGGCCTCGACACGACGGGCGTCTTCCGACCAATCAATGGGATCATCTTCCTGAAGAACACGAACGTTACTGGGTTTGCCGATATAGCTCTCAACTACGGAATCCCCGGCGACAAGCCGGTCACAGGAGATTGGAACAACGATGGGATCGATACGAGTGGGATCTATCGCAATGGAAGTTTCTATTTGCGCAACAGCAACACGATCGGCTTTGCCGACATCGTGTTCGCGTTAGGCATTCCAGGTGACATGCCCATCGCGGGCAACTGGGATGGTCTACCGTAATGGATCACCCCAAAGATCAGGTTATTAAGCAATCTGATATAAAGGAGAGACCACCCGCCAGTTGGCGGGTGGTCTGATTTTCAGGCTTTCACTAATTGAGTCAGATGGAGTTCCGTATTATTCAAGAGTTCAATCATCAACTCGCGAATGTGTCTGTTGAGATAATGATTCTCCAATGTGGAAAGCGGCAGGAAGCGCGCGCCTGCCACAACATGAATACAATTGGAAGCACCACACAGACAAATGAACGGTGCATCCATTTCCCATTCTGTGGCGGGATAGAAGAAGGACAGCTCTTCGCCCTTCTCAATATCCCGACATGTTATCATTTGTAAATTTTCAGTGTCCAGAATGACATTAGGATCGCAGGAATGATTCAATGCAGAGAGCTTCCCAACTTCGGTGTGGCGGTCACGACCGATCTGAACGGTATAACGATTTGCCTGATCAAATACTTTTTCGGTTGGGATATCACAAATAATTTCACCCTTCTTATATGCCTGCTTCGTGATCAAACTTCTAAATTTATTTTCCGTTTTAATTGTCAGTGTATCCATCGAAACCATTTCGGATTCCTTTCTTAATATCTAAGATTAACCCATGCGAAGGTTTAAGAAAATGATTGAGTATCATCGCATAAAAACCATCGCAAGGCTATGATGCATTGGAAACAATATACAACATTATTGAATCAAAATCAATAAGTGGAATCATATATTATGAAATTTTAAGATAAGGAAAATTTAATTATTATGTCACACCTGCACTTGCGATAGGTGCAAGTGTTACGTGGAGTGCATTCTGCGACAATTGCGGAGTGTGCCTGTGGCAAGCCATCTCTTGATCAATTAGGAGATTGCTTCGCGAAGAGCGCTCGCAACGACACGGCTCGCTGGTAGAGATTCTTCGCTCTGCCCAGAATGATAGCGTTGAAGTAGGAACTCATTCTTGCAATCAATAGTCTTACACGTAAATGTTTCCACATTCTCAGAGCTTTTTTGGTATCTTCTTTTTGGACATTGTTCTGACGAAACAATGTTCCTTGATACAAATCCGTTAATAGCTCAATATCGTTTTGAGCACTGAGCATTGATTTCTTAAGCGCAGAACCTTGTCGGACAGAATCCAATTTGCTGATTAGCTTTTGCATGAATTCATTAGGCGTCTCGGCTTTCGTACGTTCGCCTGCCAAAGAACGTCCCTGACGATACAGTTTGCGATATATTTTTTCGATGGCGAGTGCCGGGGCAAGACGCAAATATTGCCAGTGTTCAATGATTGCGTAATAGAGAAAAAGAAACAGGAAGATGATCCCAATCGGAGAGAACCAGTAGATTGCTTTTACAAGCCGAAAGCGATTCAGCAGATCGGTGACCGTCGGGTCAGGACTTTGTTCAGCAATGACTGTTTCTTCGTCAATTGTAGAACGATCGATCTCAGGTTGTGAAGCTGTAGGTTCAAATTCGATCCAGCCAATTTCAGGGAAATAGATTTCTGCCCAGGAATGGGCGTTCAACTCACGGATCACGTATTGGGCATTCGGTGCGTCGTAGGAGCCGGGCGAATAACCCGAAACGAAACGCGCAGGCAATCCGCTGGCGCGCGCCAGCACGACCATTGACGTGGCGTAATAGTCGCAATATCCTTTTTTCAGATCGAACAAAAAGTAATCAGCTACATCCACACCTTCCGGTGGAGCAGACACATTGAGATCATATGGATAGGTTCGCAAGTAGGCTTCAATGGCTTTGGCTTTATCGTAGGCATTACTCTTCCCATCAGTGAGTTCTTTTGAAAGCTGTCGGACTCGCTCAGGCAAGGAGACAGGCAGTTGCAAGTATCGCCGGCGAATGAATTCAGGATACTCTGTGGAAGCCTCACGCAATTTCTTTACGGTCGCCAGAGGCACATACGCTTCTGCTCTATACGCCTTGGCGTTGCTAAACGCCGCAAACAAGTCTGCCTGAAGCAACTCCGACTGATCCACGAACAAATTGGATTGGGGTCTGAGGCGCCAATTTGCCGTGAATGGGATGTCTGCACTAAAGAGGATACCACTCCAAAATAATTTCCCTTCGGGCTCGACCATCTTTACATCCAGATGAAGCGTTCGGTATCCTTTGAGAAGGCCGGGAATCAGCGGTGTATTCGGCTGAAATTTTTGTGGAGGAGCGGCACTGGTGACCCAACCCGCGCCGACATAGGCGTCGTATGTAACGCTGCGCCAGTAATAACGTGGCGCGACATCAGTCAGGGGAGAACTTACAATCGGAGGCAACTCACCTGTGCGGATGGTCATCACGATCTTTTCCGATTGAGCGTAGCCTCCAGTTAATAAGTGATCACGCGGCAGGGATGGTTTTTGAACCGGAACGTCTTTTTTCGAGACCGGCGCCGGTTGAATGCCCAGAATATCGGCGGCTTCGTTTTGAGAAGGTTTATTCCATTCACGCAGGAAATCTCGGACGTCTCGCCACGAGACAGAGGGTGTGATGAACGCGATCGCACCAATCGCGATCGTGAGAAAGATCACGGACTGGCTGACGTCATAGCGAATGCTATCAGAGTAATCTACCTTCTTGCTTTCCCATTGCATGGTGTGATTCTTATAATTCCAGAGGCCCATCAACAGGAGTAAAACAGAGACCATCGTCCATAAGGTATAGACCCGATGCTCGCTATAAGAGAGCACTGCCGCTGCCAGCACGATGGCTGGCAGCATGGAGGCGACAGCATTTCGACGCCCTGCGAACCATCCCATCCAAGCCGCGACCAGCCAGATGATCAGCGTCCAGATCATACTGCGCACCAGCCCATCGCTAACGACCGACTCAGTATTCAAACTCAGAAACCAGGTTCGCACGCGCAGGCTCAAGGCATAGGATGCCAAGCGAACGATACGCCAGGGTTCTTCAAGTGGCGTTGTGTCGATGGGAAGATGGGACCGCATGGCAGGGATGATCTGAGGCGTCAAATCAAGGAGTGTTTTTGCCAGATCGAGCAACGGACCAATCAACCGGGCAGCAATCATCCAGATACCCAGGCATCCAATCACGATCATCACGATCGAGGCAACGATGCCGTTTAACTTTAGTTTGTTCAATCCCAGAGCGACCAGCAACGCAACAAAACAAATCCAGAAGAAATATCTTGTATCGGTATTTCGCAACGAGGAAGAGATGCCGTAGGTGAGCGCCTGCACCGCGGTCAGAATCAATATCAATCCCATAGCGTCGGCAGAGCCCAGCCTGCGCAGAAAACGGGCCATGGTCATTGCAGCCCTCGCCATTCTTCCTGTGCCGAACGGACCGCGTGGGCCTTGCCCGTGGCTGAGATACGCCATTCCCATTCGCCTTCGTGCCCAGGACGCGCCTGGGGCCTATCCAATAATGCTTTCGGAATTACATGACAGGGAATGCTCATGGATTGAAAAATCTGTGAGACGGCTTTTGTCTCTGTGCTCCCGCCGAACGAGATGGGGTCAAAGAGAAATATCGTGGGCATGATCCCACGCCACATCAATGGCATCAGGGCTTGTGCCCAGTCCGGGTTCGGGTCCGCGGTGACGATCAACAAACTACAATGACTGCTGAGAGAAGCTCCAACTCGCAACAGATAATCTTTCAATGACAGCTCGGAGGGAGCGGCAACTGCCAATGCCTTGAGCAAGGAACGCAATTGATATTCATTACGCCGTGGCACGATCCAATCGGGTTGACTTCCGTTGATCGAAAGCCCTACCGGATGATCTGAGTTCAATCCCTGAGCAGCCAGCGAGGAAGTTAAGATGACAGCATGTTCTTCGGTGGAATCCCAGCCTGTGCCTACTTGTGAGTCTTTGTGCAAATCCAAGACCAACCACCAATCACCCGCCGGTGTCCCTTCGAACTGACGTACAAAGAATTTGTTTTGTCGGGCAGTTGTCTTCCAATCAATGAGGCGCATGGGATCGTTGGGCAGCATCTCACGGGTGTGAGAAACATTGATGGTTTCCTGCAGAGCGTGACGCCTGGGCTGACCTTCACCTGCCATGCCGCTGGCCGTGATCTCAAATTTTGGTAACGACAAAACAGGAGGCATCACCGCCAGCGTTGACGAGGTTGGATCTTCGAACGTGATCGTATAAATCCCCAGTGGATCGCCAGTCTCGAGCGTCGTTCCGCCAAGAGTGTACACACCTCGGCGCGTGCAGCGCGTCAAAATGCGCCATTGCGACGTGCTGGCTCCATCCACGCCAGAAGCGACAGAAGCATAATGATCAGGAAGGGTGGAATGGTCCTGGATGGTTACCCAGGTGGCTGGAAGCATAAATTGGTTGGTCAAGGTAAAGCGTTCTTCGAGCCGATCACC
>DASWEH010000685.1:0-4218 GCA_036394895.1 Anaerolineales bacterium | reverse complement strand
AAGGCGAGGCGCAAAGCCTGAAGAGCCAGGAGACCATTCTTGCGGGACGTGGAAAGGTAACTACGGATCTGACAAAAGATCCGAGCGCCTTCTTCAGAACGAAAACAGCCCGAGACTTTTTGTTTGACTTTCATCATACGTAAATCACGTTCGGATTGATTGTTGTCAAATGGAACCTTAAAATCAACCATAAACGCCAACACAGCCGCTTTGTGTTCTTTGAGTCTCAACAAAAGGTTTCGAGCCGGTCTTTGTTTTAGCCGACCACGTTGTCCAGCTCTGCGATTTGACATCGGAGAGGCAGGATTGGCTCGGAGGCCCTGCTGGATCAACTGATCATATTGAGTGGAGAAAACTGTCTCCTGTCTTTTGCTCAATCTTGTTTCATTTTTCTTTTGCGCCCTTTCCACTCTTTGCTTGATCTTCAATAGAAGGGTGATCAAGGGTTCGATCCACTTTTGCGGGTAGCGTTCTTGCAAGAACAGCAAAATCCTCAAGTGGTGGGCGTTGCACAAAGCGTGCCTGAAAGCATACTGGAAGTAAGAGGGCAAGTCGTCGTGCACCACGCAGCCTTGGAAACGCGGCAAAATATGGATGGCATCCATTGCTACTTTCCCGCGTTTGCCATGATAAGCGTAATAGGTCAGAAACGTCGTGCCCGTGGTATGCAGCCAGTATAGTTTTCCGTCAATACGCAGGCCTGTCTCGTCATTACCAATCACGGCTTCGTGCAAGGTCAGGTGTTCTTTGATCGCCTCGTTCGTCACGAGGACTTGCTGTGCCACTTCTGCGCCTGCCGCATAGAGCGTGCCTTCCGCCGGTCGATGACCATAGAACTCCTCGAACACATCACACGTCCGTTTCAGGGGAATATGCTGTTCGTGGTTCAAGTACACCATCTGCGCCTTCGCTTCCGCTCCATATTGCACAACTTGCGTTACTCCCTTCGGAAACGCAGCGCGGGTCTCCTTCCCACAACACGGACAGCGTTTGATCTGCGCTTGATGTTCCGTAACCTGCATCCGCACTTTCGGCAGATCAAAGACTTGCCGTTTTTCGCTCCGCTCCACTCTTTGTTGTGTGAGAGACTGCTGGCAATGACCACATTTGTCCACCGCATGCAATTCGATCTGGTCCGGCTTCTTGACCATCTCCAGCTTGTGCCCCGCATGCCCGGCTTGGCCACCGCTTCTTCTGCGACGACGTTTTCGCAAACTGCGCGGGGCAGGTTTGTCGTACCCATCACTCGAGGGTGGCTTCCCGCTGTTGCGGCTGTTCTTCGCAAGTTGATCTTCCAGTTTTTGGATACGCTCTGCCAAGACCACAAATGTGTCTTGAAATAATTTCACCATCGCTTCTTTTCCCGCTTCATACGCAGTGTTGATCTCTTGTTCCTTCGGCAGTTGTATCGGTTCCATTGCATCGATTGTCTCTGGCTTTTATGGTTTTGACAACCCCTCAGGTAAAATTCACTGAGTAGTTACAAAATTTTTCTTATAGGAAATACAAATAATAACCGAATCGGCAAATTGGCTCTTGACTTATTTCCGATTAAGCCTATAATCGGGCGAAATACCTTAAATCAAAATGAATGTGATCTTCAGCCTCTCCCTTATTGTCATCCTTGTTGTTGTCCTTATTATTAAGGATCAATTTTCGGTTAGGATGGCAAAGGTGAGAGTGAAGAAATAACACACCTGAGTAAGAGCAAAGAGCCGCCCTAACCACGGGCGGTTCTTTTTATATCAACGAGGAGATCATGACCGATCTAAAAAAGAACAGCCATGCAATTACCACAGGACCGAACCGTGCCCCTGCGCGCTCTATGCTCAAGGCCGTGGGATTCACCGATGATGACCTGCGTAAACCGATCGTCGGTGTGGCCAGTACGTGGATTGAAATTGGTCCATGTAACTACCATTTGAGAAGGCTCTCGCAAAAAGTGAAAGAGGGAATTCGCGCGGCGGGTGGGACACCTATGGAATTCAACACCGTGTCCATTTCAGATGGGATCACTATGGGCGCAGAAGGAATGAAAGCCTCGCTCATCAGTCGTGAAGTGATTGCGGATTCGATTGAATTGGTAGCGCGCGGCAATCATTTCGATGCCATCGTCGGCCTGTCAGGATGTGATAAGACAAATCCAGGTGTGATGATGGCTCTCGCCCGGCTCGATATCCCTGGCCTGGCGTTATATGGTGGCTCCATCCAGCCAGGCAAGCTTGGTGAAAAATCTCTGACTATTCAGGATGTATTTGAAGCAGTGGGGGCATATTCAGCGGGGAAGATCAGTGAACAGGAATTTATGGATGTTGAAAATTTTGCGTGCCCGGGCGCGGGCGCATGTGGTGGACAGTTCACTGCCAATACTATGTCTACGATCATGGAATTTATTGGGATCTCGCCTGTGGGGTTCAACAGCGTTCCAGCCATGTCTGAAGAGAAAGACAGTGTCGCGTTTGAAACGGGGAAACTGATCATGGAAATGCTCCGTGCTGATTTACGCCCCTCTCAAATTTACACACGCAAAGCGTTCGAGAATGCGATCACTTCCGTAGCTGCAACTGGCGGCTCTACAAATGCCGTTCTTCACCTTTTGGCTTTGGCCCGTGAAGCAAACATCGACTTGCAGATTGACGACTTTGACACGATTTGTTCCCGCGTTCCGCTCATCACCGATATCAAGCCGTTTGGCAAATACATGGCAGCAGATATGCATGCGGCGGGTGGTATCCCATTCTTAATGAAGAGACTCTTGGAAGGTGGTTACTTGCACGGGGATTGCATCAATGTCACGGGCCAGACTATCTCTGAGGCTGCGCAGACAGCGATGGAGACACCGGGCCAGCAAGTGATCTATCCGTTAGATAAGCCAATCAAATCCAATGGAGGTCTCGTCATTTTGCATGGCAACTTATCAGAAGAGGGTGGAGTGCATAAAGCCGCTGCGAATAATGTCAAACAGTTCAGTGGTCCGGCGCGTGTGTTCGAGCGAGAAGAGGATGCGATGAACGCCGTCACCGAACAAAAGATCAAATCGGGGGATGTGGTTGTGATCCGTTATGAGGGTCCGAAGGGTGGACCCGGTATGCGTGAAATGCTTGGGGTCACCGCGGCAATCGCGGGGGCGGGTCTGAGCGATCACGTTGCTTTATTGACGGATGGACGATTCTCAGGCGCCACGCGCGGCATCTCGGTCGGTCATATCGCTCCTGAGGCATATGTCGGTGGGATGATCGCTTACGTCAAAGATGGCGATGTTATCACGATCGATGTAGATAATCGTGAACTCCGCGTTGATATTGCCGAAGAGGAATTGACAAAACGGAAAGAGAGTTGGCAGGCACCCGAAGCCCGATATAAAAAAGGTGTGATGGCTAAGTACGCCCGCAGTGTATCTTCAGCCTCTGAAGGGGCTATCACGAATTAGTGATGCAATGATAAAAGGAGAAAGTGAGCAATCATGAAGAAAAAAGGTGCAGAAATTGTTTGGGAATGTTTGACACGGGAGGGAGTGGAAGTGGTGTTTGGTTATCCGGGTGGCGCGAATATGCCGATCTATGATGCGATGTTGAATTATCCCGTTCATCATGTGCTGGTACGCCATGAGCAGGGCGCGGCGCATATGGCCGATGGATACGCGCGTGCCTCTGGAAAAGTTGGTGTGGCCATGGCGACCTCTGGTCCCGGTGCGACAAATCTCGTGACAGGCATTTGCACAGCCATGATGGACTCGGTTCCGGTTGTGTTCATTACTGGGCAGGTCGCGGCGCACTTGATCGGTGGGGACGCGTTTCAGGAAACCGATGTGACGGGTATTACATTGCCAATCACGAAGCACAACTATCTTGTCACGCGTGCAGATCAAATTGCAGAAACGATCCGCGAAGCATTTTATATTGCGCGCAGTGGACGACCGGGTCCTGTGTTGATTGATATCTGCAAGAACGCTCAGGTAGAGTCATGTGAGTTTGTATACCCCGAAGATGTGAAACTGGCGGGCTATCAACCTGTGACGCGTTCGCCGCGCAATTTGCTTGACCAGGCTGTAGCGCTCATTGAGAAGGCGAAGAAACCGATCATCCTATGCGGGCATGGCGTGTTGATGTCGAAAGCAGAGGAAGAGTTGATGCACTTTGCTGTGAAAACGCAAACGCCTGTCGCGAGCACGTTGTTAGGATTGGGGGCGTTTCCTGCGTCGCACCCGTTGAGTCTTGG
>DASWEH010000684.1:0-10722 GCA_036394895.1 Anaerolineales bacterium | reverse complement strand
CCACACCACCGCTGGTGTATGAGACGTCAGATACAGAAGCAACCTGTTGACCATCTACATACAACGTCAATGTACCGTTGCTGGCACAATCTGCGCCAACTCGATAAGAAGGAGCATCTTTTTTAATTAAGTCTGAGGATGTCCACTGGTCATTATTCGTAAGGAAAACATCACTTTGCTCGGCTGTGGCTTTGGCAATCGCATATTCTCCTGCCGGCGTGATAGCAAAATAATAGAAAGAACTTTTTGCAGAGGACTGTTGATTACACATCAGACCAAAGGCTGTCGTGGAATCCGTGCCATTATTAATTACCGTGACTTCCATGTGTATGTTCTGATAATCTTGATTATTAGGAGGTGTGCTCCATACGAACCAATTCTTGGTGAACACGATCACTTTCAAAGTTTCATTTACGTATTCTATCGAACTATCCGAATCAGTCCCAGTCCCCCACTGAGCAGAAGAGAAATCATCGCTTAAGAGAACATTCCCAGCACTGGGTTGAGTCGGGATCGTTGGACCGTCCGTATTTACAGGAGGGACAGCCGTATTACCTCCCCCACCGGTTACTGCCTGACATGCCAACACAGCCAGGGCAAGAGACATAATTGCCAAAAGAACTCCAGTATTCCTTCTCATCCTACACTCTCCTTTATTGGTAAAAATATGGGCGGTATTTTAGCATCATAATATCTACACTTAAATAGTACATCATGGGGAATTTTTGGATTCAATAACTCATGGCTAGCGCGACCCAATCCCCCATTTGCTTTTGCTCGTTCATTTTTAGACCTTTTGCCTGCGCGACTTCGATGACATTTTGTGCCTGTTCTTGCAGGATTCCGCTTAAGAGGATCACGCCCGGCTCTTCGCTCAACTCCGCAAGACCCGCATTAAAGAGACGGATGATCATGGGTGCAAGGATATTCGCAACCACAAGAGGCGCTTTTCGAAATGGGAATTTGTCATCCAGGATTTCCTGCACTGAGCCAACACCAAGGATCAATTCGTCACCAATAGAATTGGCATTTGCATTTTCGCGCGCATTATCAATCGAACCGGAATCAATATCCACGCCCAAGGCAGAAGTTGCTCCCAATCTGATTGCCGCGATAGAAAGAATCCCCGAGCCACAGCCAACATCGATTATGGACAATGGACGATTGACCATGGACGATAACTGATGGTTTATAGCCTGTGCTCTATCGTCAAAATATTTCTCCATTAACTCCAGACATAATTGCGTCGTTGGATGTGTCCCAGTGCCAAATGCCATGCCAGGATCAATCTTGATGGCAATTCGATTCGGGTCGGGCGAATCCATCCACGCAGGGAGGATTACCAGTCTTTTCCCAATGAGGATCGGTTTGTAATGTTGTTTCCAGGCTTCCATCCAGTTTTGGTCTGCAATCTCCTTATAAGAGGCCGCGGGCAAGGGCTGGATCCTTCCCAGATAATACAGTGACTCTTCGAGCTTTTGGCGCGTCTCTTCGATCTGATCGTTTATCTCCAAATAGGCACGGACGGTGATCGGTCCTGTGGGTGTGCCCGCATCCTCATCGTCCGTATATTTGACACCCTGTTCCATCATGACGCCGCTAAACGCAAAACGGGCCAGCACATCTGCGACAGCTTCGGCAAGTTCGCCGTTTACTGTGAGGGAAACCTCAAGCCAATTCATGTTCAACCATTCTGTGTAATCGTTTGATCATCTCCACATCAAAAGGTTTAATATCTGGCAGGCTTTCCAACGGAAAATAGGCAAACTCAGAAACTTCGTCACTTGGACAAAATGTTCCATCAATAATTCTACAGAGATAATATAAACCGACGCGGTCAGGCCGCCATGCGTTAACCAGTAAAAGCTTTTCGATGCAAACCTTCAAGCCTGTTTCCTCCCAAATTTCGCGTATCACTGCCTCTTCGGGGTGTTCTCCATATTCTAAGCTACCTCCCGGCAAGCCCCAGGGATGGAATCTTTGATACGTCGACTTGACAAGAAATATATTTTTGTTCTCATCAATTATGACAGCTGCTGCAAATACTTGAAATAATGGTCGAATGATTCGAGACAATATAATCTGAGCCCAGAGGGGAAGAACCCGCCAAACTTTGAGCAATATCTTTTTCATCATAGATCACGATTATGACACAAAAGGCGTCTTGCGGACGCCAAAGATTGTGAAGACATAGAAAATATTTATTTGATGGGATCAACTACCGGCTTGAGCGATGATCCGAATGCTGTGGAACAGATGAAATATCCACATGAATGTGACCGTTCAGATCACAATAGAGCGAATCGGGAGCACATTCCACACATTCGAGTTGAAGTGTCGCGTGAACAATATTATAGCGGTGATTCAGCATGTCGTTGATCTGATGTTGAATATCGGCTCCGGCGCTGATGTGAAGGTCATCCGTGAGGATGTGAGCAGACATGGTGCGTAGACTCTGCGTGAGACTCCAGACATGGATGTCGTGAACACCCAGCACCCCGTCTACTTGAGCAATATCTTTAACCATCGCGTGGACATCGACATCCCGCGGTGTGGCCTCGAGCAAAATATCAATGGCATCCCGCAGAATTCCCCAGGCATTGTAAATAATCAGGAAACCAATCAGCACACTGACAAACGGATCCAACCAATTGGCATTTGTGAAATAAATGATCACACCTGCAATGACAGCACCGACGGTGGATAGAACATCCCCTATCAAATGGACAAAGGCGGAACGCAAGTTGAGATCATGTTCACTGCCGCGATGGACAAGCAAGGCAGTGACGAGATTGATGACAACCGCGATGAGGCCTACACCAATGAGAATACCTGATTGCACATCAGGCGGATCAATAAAACGATGATAGGCTTCATAGAAAATACCAAGCGAGATGAGCACCAACGTGGTTGAATTCAGCAGGGCGACAAGAATCCCTGCGCGATGATAACCATATGTCTTTTGAGCATTGGCTGGCTGAGAGGTAATGCGGACAGCAAACCAGGTTAAGCCAAGGGCTATGACGTCGGTTAGATTATGTGCTGCGTCAGTGAGAAGTGCTAAGCTGTTGGCAAATATCCCCGCCCCCGCTTCGATAATGACAAAAGCAAGCGTGAGAAAAAGCGATAGAGAAAGGCGAGCTGTTGTTTGCTTTGAAACTTCGCGTAAGTGTGAATGAGTATGTGAGGATTTGGGTTCCATAGTTTCTTTAACGAATCTTCCTAGCCGTGTTCTACGTGATCGAGCCCCAGGCGATACAGTTTTGCAACATGGTCATCGTCCAGAGCATAATACACCTGCCGCCCATTTTTACGGCTGCGCACCAGCCGCAGTTGACGTAGCCCGCGCAATTGATGTGACACCGCCGACTCAGTCATTGTGAGTTGAGACGCAATATCGCCGACATTCAGCTCACTATCCAGTAAGACAGAAATGATCCGCAAACGGGTTGGGTCGCTGAGTGCACTAAACAGATCAGCTAGGTGGGTGGAGGTTTGTTCTTCCAGTAACATAGTAAATATATGAATAATTGCTCAAGTATTCATAATTATAGCATAAAAAAAGGGAACCGTCAAATGACAATTTTCTTAAGTCCCATTACTTTTATTAGATTTTTCGCTCTTCCAATTCTTTGTAGTTCAAATCAATTCGACTTGGGTCAACGAAATAAGCTTGATATGTAATTTGCCCGGAAAATTCAAGCATATTCTTTAGTCGTTTGTAAACGACTTCGCGTTTCACTCGAGACAAAGCTTCATCGCGATCAACCCATTCTACTTCTGTGCTCTCTGCACTTGCCGTCGTTTCTCCAGAAATATATTCACAGATGAAATCCATGTTCACAATCGAAGGTTTTCGAGTATTGGAATAAATTCCAACTAATGATTTGACCCGTACAATAATGCCCGTTTCTTCGAAGACTTCCCGTTCAAGGGCGTGCGGAATCGTTTCGCTTTCCTCTACTTGTCCACCTGGAAATTCCCAATCGCCGTAACGCGGACTTTTTATCAGCAGGACTTGCCTTTGTGAGTTTGTGACGAACCCGCCGGTGGCAACAATATGCATTGGGTAATTATGGGTCATGCTCGATTTATAACATTAAACAAAATGAGCGGATTTTTATCCGCTCACTAATTACCATTGACTGATTACTGGCTTTTACCCACCCAACGCTTCACTCAACCAATCCAAAAATCCTTTCTCCTGCGGTTTAACGGTCGTGCCTAAACTCTCTGCCAGCTTTTCAAATAATTCGCGTTGTTCATTCGTAAGTTTTGTCGGCACTGCTACATTGACAATTACTAATTGATCCCCACGTCCATTGCGGCGTAGATGTGGAACGCCTTTATTCTTGAGATGAAAGATTTTTCCGGGTTGAGTCCCAGATGGGATTTTCAATTTTTCATCGCCATCGAGTGTTGGAACTTCAATTTCCGCGCCAAGCACAGCCTGCGCAATATTGATGTCAAGGTTCAGCAAAATATCATTCTCGCGGCGTTTGAAGAACTGATGTGGTCTCACATCCAGGATCAGGAACAGACTTCCGTTTGGACCACCGTAGGTTCCGGGACCACCCTCCCCTGCCAAACGGATCTGAGTCCCCCCATCCACACCTGCGGGAATCTGAACTTTCTTTTTGATCGTCTTGCGTTCAAGCCCACCGCCGTGACAGATTTTGCATGGGGATGCAATCGTCTCTCCACGACCATTACAAGTTGGGCAGGTTGTGGTCTGTACCATCTGACCTAAAAAGGTCTGGCGTACCTGACGCACTTCGCCCTGTCCGTTACAGGTGGCGCAGCGGATCGGTGTTGTTCCCGGTTCAGCCCCTGTGCCGTTACAACGTGAACAGGTCTCTTCGCGCTGGAATTCGATCTCTTTCTCGACACCAAATACGGCTTCTTCAAAACTCAGCGAAACCTGCATTTGCAAGTCGCGTCCGCGGCGCGGGGAACGACGAGAACTGCCGCGGGTCGAGAAACCGAACTGCCCGAAGAGTTCTTCGAAAATGTCGCCGAAGTCTGTTGTGTAATCGTGGAACCCGCCGCCCATGTTGCCAAGTCCCTCTTTACCAAAGCGATCGTAGCGGGCGCGCTTGTCCGTGTCTGAAAGCACTCCATAGGCTTCGTTGATCTCTTTGAATTTTTCTTCCGCGCCATCTTCCTTGTTCACGTCGGGATGATATTGGCGCGCAAGTTTACGGAACGCGGCTTTGATCTCGTCATTGCCTGCGTTCCGTCCCACGCCAAGGATTTCGTAGTAATCGCGGTTGCTCATAAGTTAAACGTCAAACGTCGAAGGTCACGCGTCCAGGACATTTGACTTTCGACGTTCGACCCTGTCTTATTCCTTTACTTCACCTTCTACAACATCCGGGCCTGCTTCTGGCTCAGGGTTTGGATTCGTGCCCGATCCACTCGCATCACTTCCTGGCACGTTCGGCTCCTGGTAAACAGCCGCTCCGATCTTTTGAATGACCTGACCTAAGGCTTCCGTCGCAGATTTGATCGCAGCGACATCTTCGCCTTCTGCGGTCTTCTTCACCTCGGCAACTTTCGCCTCGACCTCAGACCTGGTATCCGCAGGAACCTTCTCGCCAAAATCTCTCAATGCTTTTTCAGCAGCATAAGCGGTATTATCTGCGTTGTTGCGAGCTTCAATGAGCTCCTTGCGCTTGCGGTCTTCCTCGGCATGCAGCTCGGCATCCTTGCGCATCTTTTCGACTTCAGATTCTGAAAGTCCAGAAGAGGCTGTGATCGTGATGTGTTGGGAACGTCCGGTTGCTTTATCTTGCGCGGTGACTTTCAAAATGCCGTTCGCATCGATATCGAAGGTTACCTCGATTTGTGGCATGCCGCGCGGCGCAGGAGGAATTCCGTCGAGGATGAACTTACCAAGCGACTTGTTATCGGCTGCCATCGGGCGCTCCCCTTGTAGAACATGGATTTCTACTTGTGTCTGGCTATCGCTTGCGGTGGAGAAGACCTGGCTACGACGAGTCGGGATGGTCGTATTGCGTTCGATTTGTCGCGTGGCAACGGCGCCCAACGTCTCAATCGATAGCGAGAGCGGAGTCACATCGAGGAGCAGAATATCCTTTACTTCACCACCGAGCACACCTGCCTGAATAGCTGCGCCGATGGCAACGACTTCATCGGGATTCACGCCCTTATGAGGCTCCTTGCTGAAGAAGGCGCGGACCCGATCCTGTACCGCAGGCATACGCGTCATACCACCGACCATCACTACTTCGTTGATGTCACCCGCAGTCAAATTGGCGTCGGACAAGGCTTGTTTAAGGGGAGCAATGGTCCGGTCGACAAGGTCAGCTGTCAATTGTTCGAGTTTGGCGCGAGTCATCGTCATCACCAAATGCTTGGGGCCGCTGGCATCTGCCGTTAAATAGGGTAGATTGATTTCGGTCTGCATAGTGGTGGAAAGTTCGATCTTGGCTTTTTCCGCGGCCTCTTTCAACCGCTGTAATGCCTGACGGTCATTGTGCAGATCAATGCCATTATCTTTTTTGAACTGCTCAATGAGATAATCCATGAGGCGCACATCAAAATCATCACCGCCGAGGAATGTATCGCCACTCGTAGCGCGGACCTGGAAGACGCCATCGCCCACATCCAGAATGGAAATATCGAATGTGCCACCGCCCAGATCGTAGACGGCAATCACTTCATTTTTCTTCTTATCGAGTCCGTAGGCCAGTGAAGAAGCGGTCGGCTCATTGATAATGCGAAGCACTTCAAGACCTGCGATCTTGCCTGCATCTTTCGTGGCGTTGCGCTGGGCATCATTGAAATAGGCTGGAACAGTAATCACTGCCTGTGTGATGGTTTCGCCAAGATAAGACTCAGCATCGCGCTTGATCTTCCCGAGGATCATCGCGGAAACTTCGGGCGGAGAATAATCCTTCTCGTCAAGTTGGACGCGCACATCACCGTTCGCGGCTTCGTTGACCGCATAAGGCACACGCTTCTTAGTGCGTTCCACTTCAGGGTCATCTGTCTTGCGCCCCATGAAACGCTTAATTGAAAAAACCGTATTTGTCGGATTGGTAATCGCCTGATTACGCGCCACGCGCCCTACCAGACGCTCGTGATTTTTGTTCACCGCCACAACAGAAGGGACAAGCCGCTCCCCTTCCGCCGAAGGAATGACTATCGGTTCACCGCCTTGCATTACCGCAGCGACAGAATTGGTCGTGCCAAGATCAATACCAATGATTTTTGCCATGAAATAAGTTCTCCTTTGAATAATACGTCATTGCGAGCGTTCTCCCTGGCACCGTGCGGCTTAAGCCGTACCACGGCAGGTGTCGCGAAACAGTCCTCGATCCTATAGAGAGATTGCTTCGTCGTGGCGCCTCGGCGCCACTCCTCGCAATGACGGGATGTTGTTATTGTGCCACTCTTACTAACGCGGGACGAATCACGCGCTCCCCGAGCATGTATCCGTTTTGGACTACGCCGATCACATGTCCGCTTTTTGCGCCATTGGCAGGTTCATTTGAAATCGCCTCATGGAAGTTTGGGTCAAACTCAGCACCGAGGGCCTCAATTTTCTTTATACCTTCGCTTTCCAACATGTTTTGAAGTTTGCGGGCGATAAGTTCGATGCCATCTGCCCAGGGATCTTCGGCGCGGCGATTTTGCAGTGCACGCTCAAGGTCATCAAGAGCGGGCAATACTTTTTTGATGATGTCACCCTTCATCGAGAAATACATCATTTCGTTGTCGCGCTCAAGGCGCTTCTTGTAATTTTGGAAGTCAGCCTGAGATCTCAACCAGCTATCTTTATATTCGGATATTTTGGATTCGGCTTCTGCAAGTTGCTTCTTCAACGAATCGATCTCAGCTGATAACTGTTCCACCTCTGAAGACGTGTTTTCAGGAGTTGCTACAGCTTCTGCTTTGTTCTCGTCTAGTTCTTCCTCATGTTCGTGTTTCTTTTTTTCGGTCATATGTTCACTCTCATTATTCGATATTCGAAAATTGGAATTTGATCATGGTTATGAATATGATTTCCGATTCTCGTTCATTCACCAGAAATGGTGTCATTCACTAAATCACTTAATAATCCCGCGACATATCGTACGGTTGGGATTGTCCGTGCATAAGACATTCTCATTGGACCGAATACACCCAGCGTCCCAGTTGCCAAGCCTGGCACGCCATAGCGTGCAATCACCATCGAACACTGACGTAACTCTTCCCAGCCGCCTTCGCCACCAATGAAAACCTGCAAGCCGCCGACATTGCTGTTGGTGGTTGTGCGGGCGATCAAATCCTGCAAGGTGGAACGTTCTCCGAAGAGTTTCAAGGCGCGGCGGGCTTCATCTGATTCGGCAAATTCCGGTTCTGCCAGAACGTTGCTCAAGCCATCGGTGTAAATTTCGCCAGAAACACGGTCCGCGGTACGGCGCATATCCTGCACGATGAGAGTTAGGATGTCCTGATCGAGGGCGTCAGAACGAGCTGGAAGAGAAGCGATCGAATCCACCGCCAGACCAGCCAAAAGTCCGTTAAGACGTGAGGCGGTTTGGCTGAGTCGTTCCTGTGAGACAGGTTCCGCCAACGTGAGGATCTGCTGGCTGACCTCTCCTCCAACCAACACCAGGACCATCAGAACTTGTCGTCCTTGGGTGGAGATCAATTCGACGTGTTTATATTTTGTCTTATCCGTATGAGGCGCCGTCACAACGGAAACGCCCTGGGATTGATGCGCAAGGATGGAGGCTGCCAGTGTCATCCATTGGTCAACATCCGGGCGGGACTGATGAAATTGATGCGAGATCGTGGCTTGCACCGAGACAGGCAACTCCGCCTGATTCATCATTTGGCTGACGAAATAGCGATAGCCCTCTTCCGTGGGAACACGTCCAGCGGAGGTATGCGGCTGACGCAGATAACCCATCTCGGTCAGTGCGCCCATCTCATTACGGATGGTGGCTGAAGAAAGGTTAATACGATAATGCTCCGCCAGCCGCTTCGAGCCAACCGGCTGAGCGGATTCAATGTAGTCGCGGATAATTAATAGAAGAAGAGTCTTCTGGCGTTCAGTTAATTCAGGCATTTTTCACATAGTTAGCACTCTCAAGTTGAGAGTGCTATTCAAAAGTAAATAATAATATCATGTGCGAAAGAAGGACGTCAATAAGAGGAGTATAAGAAAAAGCCCATCACTATTGTAAGTGACGGGCTTTTTATGGGCTTGAGGAATTTAGGGTGCTTGTAACGGCCGCCAGGCAGGGTCAAAATCAATTTTGGGATCATTCGTCAGGCGTGTGCGTCCGCTTCCGGTGATGGTCATAAAATAGACATCACGATTTCCTTGATTATCCATACCCTCATAGACAATCCAAAAACCGTCCGGAGAAAACTGCACATCTTCAATTGGAGTAATAAAATTCATTTTCCGCGCTTCCTGGGTGAGATCTTCATAATCAATCCTCATGAGCCAGGGACGAAACGCGCCCAAGCGTCGCTGACTGAAAAAAATGGTTCTTCCATCTGGCGACCAGGCGGGTAAGTAATCCCACAGAGCCTGCCCGCTGCGGGCAAGCTGAACAGCTTCCTGACCATTGGCATGCATGGACCATACCTGATACGCGCCAACTCGTTTCGCCATGTAGACAATCTTTGTTCCATCTGAGGACCAGTAAGGCTGACTGCTGTCAATCGCATCGGTTGTATTGGTTAGCAGTGTAACCGCCAGAGATTCAACATCCAGGGCATAAATCTGCCTAAACCCACCGCGTACCGAGGTGAAAGCAATTTGCTTTCCATCAGGCGACCAGGTGGGCTCAAAATCGGAGCCAGGCGCGGGCGTCAATTGCTTCAAGCCTGTCCCGTCAGCATTAATGATGTACAGGCTGGATTCGTTGTAAATGTTTTCAAAAAATTCGCCGCGACCCAGGCAGGGAGAGATAAAAACCAACTGCGTGCCATCTGGTGACCAGGACGGCTGACAGGCACCGTTGTCCATATTGGTTAGTTGAGTCAGATCTGTTCCATCTGCATTGACGAGATAAAGTTGTGGAACAACTGAACGGGAGGAGGCAAATACGATTTGACCAGACCCGCCACCCACTAAGGTCGCGACGGGAATGGGTGTGCTGTCAGGCGTTGGTGTGAATTGAGGAGCAGGCTGAGACGTCAGGGTGGCGGTAAGTGTAGCAATACCAGTAGGTTGGAGTGCGATTGTCGTGACTGTCGGTAGAGGGGGCGACGTCTTTGTTGGAGCGGGAACTGGCGTGTTCGAATCGATTGCAGGCAGAAAAGGCAACCTCATATTCATCAAAGGACTGACAATCGGCCTTATCCCCAGAGGCACAAACTGAGGCATGAAGCGCACAAAACTCACAATTGCCAACGAAAGCAAGAGAAAAGACCACAATAAGATTGTTAGCGTCCGGCGTCCTTTTCGTTTTCTGCGTTTCGGTTTGAAGACCGGCAATTCTTCAGCATGCACGGCTTCTTTTCCATTTCCCGATTTGTAATCAATAACTGGTTTTGAGGCCTTCTCAATTGAGCTTTGCTGAAGTTCCTCCATTACCTCGGCTGGCGGAGGCTCGATTATAAAATCACCGGGCAAAAGCTGAGTTTTTGTTTTTGATCCGAGCAGGGAACGTTTGAAGTCGTCCGCATTCTGGAAACGGTCCGCGGGATCGATACCCATAGCCTTTTCGATGGAGGCAGCCAGTCGCCGCGAGA
>DASWEH010000683.1:0-8339 GCA_036394895.1 Anaerolineales bacterium | reverse complement strand
GCCGCCTCCTGTATCCAAATCCACAACCGATGATGAATGTTTCAACAATTCAGCAACCTGCGCAGAATATGACCACGGAGGCTGTCCCTCCAACATCCTGCCGTCCAGATATGAAAAATCCCAACCGATGAATGGCTGTTGTTCTTCATACTTCCAATTCTCTATCAGCGTTTCTTGGTTCATTTACCACCTATCATTTTGAAAAACTCTCTAAAAATATCATGTGCATCGTGCGGACCTGGTGCTGCCTCAGGGTGGAATTGTACGCTCAGCACAGGTTTGTTTCTGAGCCGCAGGCCTTCGAGCGAGTCATCGTTCAAGCTTTTGTAAGTGATTTCCACTTCGTCGGGATTCAAATCTCCAGCCGTGACACAGTAATTATGATTCTGCGCGGTGATGAGAACTGCGCCATTCCGCAAATATTGAACGGGATGATTCCCGCCATGATGACCAAACTTGAGTTTGTGTGTGTCCGCGCCAAGTGCACGCCCGATGAGTTGATGCCCGAGACAGATTCCAAAAACGGGGACACCGCTGTCAATTAATCCCCGCACGGCTTCGACGGCATAAGGCAAGCCCGCAGGGTCGCCAGGTCCGTTGGAGAGGAAGACTCCATCAGGCATCATCGCCAAAACTTCATCGGCAGTTGTATATGCAGGGACAACAGTCACATTCGCACCATACCTTGAAAGATGACGGAGGATGTTTTCTTTAATTCCAAAGTCATAAGCGACAATTGACCATGGATGATTGACGGTAGACTGTCCACTGCTCTTCACCCATTTGCTCCCGGCATCATCCACCCAGTGATAACTCTCTTCACAAGTCACTTCCTTGACCATATCGCGCCCGTCAAGACCAGACCAATCATGCACCATTTGAAGCAAGGTATCAGTAGAATCACCTTTTGTTGATAGAGCCGCTTTTTGCGTGCCGCCATCGCGGAGTTTGCGAGTCAACCAGCGCGTGTCCACGCCGCTAATGCCAGGAACTCCATGCGCAGCAAGCCAATCAGATAAAGAAAGTGCCGAACGCCAGTTCGACACTACGGGGCTGAGCGACCGGATCACCGCAGCTGAAGCCTGCGGCTTTGCCGATTCATCGTCCTCCAAATTGATTCCCACATTACCGATTTGCGACACGGTGAATAGCACACCCTGTCCACGATAAGAGGGGTCTGTCAAAATTTCCTGATAGCCCGTCATGCTCGTGTTGAAAACCAACTCGAAAACTGAAACAGTTTCTGCGCCAAATGCTTGACCTTCGATTACTGTTCCATCTTCTAAAGCTAACGTTGCCAATTTCATTTCTTCACCATGCGGTCTGTTAATACAATTGCAAGCCTAAGATACGATTCAGGTAGGAGATTTTTCAAGCTTATGCGTCTCCGGTTAAATTAACGCTGACTCAGTTGATAGTTCGGCGCTTCCTTTGTAACAATCACATCATGTGGATGGCTTTCGATCAAACCTGCGTTGGTAATGCGAGTGAGGCGTGTTTTGGTACGAAGATCTTCAAGCGACACCGCGCCCGCGTAGCCCATGCCAGACCGCAGACCACCAACAAGTTGATACACGTATTCACCGAGATTGCCCTTATAGGGCACACGACCTTCGATGCCTTCAGGCACAGATTTGCCGCTTCCATTTTGACCTGTGGCATAGCGATCCATTCCATAGCCTTTCATCGCACCGAGACTGCCCATGCCGCGGTATTCCTTGAAGCGACGCCCCTCATACAACATGACTTCGCCAGGTGCTTCATCAAGACCTGCCAGCATACTTCCCAGCATGACAGCATTGCCGCCGGCAACAATCGCTTTAACAATGTCACCGCTGAATTTGATGCCGCCATCGGCAATAACAGGGATGCCATACCTCCTTGCGACTTGCGCACATTCAAAAATTGCGGAGACTTGCGGCATGCCTGCCCCGGAAATCACCCGCGTGGTACAGATGGATCCCGCGCCAACGCCTACTTTGATCGCGTCGGCTCCGGACCGGATGAGTGCTTCTGCTCCTTCGGCGGTTACCACATTGCCAGCGATGACAGGTAGGTCTTTCCATGTCATCTTGATGCGTTGCACCGCTTCGAGGACGCCTTTGGAATGTCCGTGGGCTGTGTCAATGGTGATCGCATCCACTCCTGCCTTGACCATTAAGTCTACGCGGGTCTCGAGGGCTTTGCCTACGCCGACTGCTGCGCCAACGAGCAGACGTCGCTGTGAATCGGTGGCCGCGTTGGGATAATCACGCGCCTTCTGAATATCCTTGACGGTAAGCAGGCCCTTCAACCTTCCGTTTTCATCAACAAGGGGCAGTTTCTCGATGCGATGTTTTTGAAGAATATCCTTCGCCTCTTTTGCGGAGATGCCAGCTCGTGCTGTGACGAGTGAATCTTCCTTCGTCATGAATTGGTCGACTGGCAGGCCGTAATCTTGCGCTTCAACAAAGCGGATGTCACGGTTGGTGAGTATGCCGACAAGTTTTCCGTTTTCATCAGTGATCGGCACGCCGCTGATGTGATACGTGGACATGATCTCTTCAGCACGACTAAGCAGCGCATCAGGAGAGAGACTGATCGGTTCAACAATCATGCCTGATTGCGAACGCTTGACCTTTTCCACTTCGGCGGCCTGGGCTTCGGGCGGCATGTTGCGGTGGATGATCCCCATGCCACCCTCACGCGCCAGCGCAATCGCCAAGCGCGCTTCGGTGACCGTGTCCATTGCGGCGGAGAGGATGGGAATGTTGAGTTGGATCTGCGGAGTCAGTTGAACACATACATCAGTTTCGTTTGGTAAAACTTCGGTATAACCTGGAACGATGAGGACATCATCAAAGGTGAGGGAATCAAATCTGTCGAAAAGCTCTTCATTCATATTTTATCTCCTTATTAAGGTGACAGTCACTTTTGCGAAGCACTCCCGAAGTGGAGCGCAGGAAGCCAAGTGACTGTCACCTTTGCTTGGTTTATTCAGCCTGGTTCTTCAAATAACCGTGAATGGCTGTATCGTAATGCGCAGTGGACATAAAGCCTTTGATGGCAAGTTGTGCACGTGTCTTATTGGAGATGCCTCCCCCGCGAAGTTCCTCTAAAACGGCGTTATAGTCAGCTGGGTCACAAACGAGTGTAACGCGTTCATGATTCTTTGCCGCGGCGCGGATGAGGGTCACGCCGCCAATGTCTATGTTTTCGATGGCATCTGCGTAGGTAACGTTGGGTTTTGCGATTGTTTCTTCAAACGGATAGAGATTGACTGCAACAAGATCGATGTAATCCCAGCCGAGGCCCAGGAGTTGTTGATGATCTTCGTCGGTAGGGCGAGCGAGCAGTCCACCGTGGATGGCGGGGTGGAGAGTCTTGACTCGCCCGCCGAGAATTTCAGGTGATTTGGTATAGTCCGCGACTTCGGCGACAGGAACATTGTTTTCACGTAGCAGTTTTGCAGTCCCACCTGAGGCGAGCAATGTCCAGCCAAGATCGGCGAGACCTTTGGCAAATTCGATGAGTCCCTTTTTGTTATGAACCGAGAGGATGGCAGTGGGCATTAAATACTCCTTTTACTTTCTACAAGAATATTTTTAAGTGTCTCGACTAATAACTTGTGTTCAACCTCATGAACCCGTGATTCGAATTGTTCAAGCGATTCATTTTGCTGAAAATCGATTTCCTGTTGACCGAGCACGGGGCCGTTGTCCACGCCTTCATCTGGGACGAGATGAACCATGACACCTGTTTGTTTTATGTCGCCACGTTGATAGGCTTCGAAGGCGCGTTCGATGGCGTGAAGACCAGGAAACATTTCAGGGAGAGCAGGATGTAAATTGATTACGCGATTGGGAAACAACGAAAGAAAAGAAGAGGAAAGAATTCTCATCCAGCCTGCCAGGATTGCGTAATCAGGTAGACAGGTAGACACGTAGGCAGCGAGACGAGTGTCATAGCCGTGGCGGGATTCATTTTCCGGTTTGGCAAAGTAGATGGCTGGCACTCCCACATTTTTAGCGCGGACGAGTCCATAGGCATCCGCTTTGTTGCTGATCACGGACACAACTTTGGCGTCAAGCTCACCTGATGAGCAAGCATCCAGGATGGCTTGAAGGTTTGAGCCGTTACCAGAAATAAGGACGACGAGACGTGCGGTCATATTTAATGATGGAAGAGTCTTAATCCTGAAAACACCATCGTCATGCCGTATTCATCGCATGCGGCAATGACTTCTTCATCACGGTTAGAGCCACCAGGCTGAAGGACATATTTCACTCCACTTTTTGCGGCGCGATCGATGCCGTCCCGGAAAGGGAAAAATGCATCGGAACCTAACACTACATCCGTGAGGCCGTTGAGCCAAGTGCGGCGTTCATCGTTTGTCAACTGATCTGGGATTTGTGTGAAAACATTTGACCAATTCTTTTTCTCAGCCTCTGTAATATCGGGTTGCAGGAACTGGTCAATGGCATTGTCGCGGTCGGGACGTTTGATCCCATTCTTGAATGGCAATGCCAGAACCGATGGATGCTGGCGCAATCGCCACAAGTCTGCTTTGGAGCCAGCCAGGCGCGCACAATGCACACGAGATTGTTGTCCCGCGCCGACACCGATGGTCTGTCCATCCATCACATAGCAAACGGAATTGGACTGAGTGAACTTGAGTGTGATCCATGCGATGAACATATCGCGCACAGCAGATTCTGGAAGGTCTTTGCATCGTGTAACAATATTTGCAAAATCATCACGCCTCACTGGGCGGTCGTTGTAGCGTTGCTCCATGCTCACGCCAAAGACCTGCCGAGTCTCGGTGACTTGTGGTTCGTAGGCAGAATCAATTTGAATCACGGCATATTTGCCTTGTTTCTTTTTCTTCAGGATCTCTAACGCTTCGGGATCATACGCGGGTGCGATCACTCCATCTGATACTTCGCGGGCGATGAGTTTTGCTGTGGGAACATCCACAGTCTCCGAGAGCGCAATGAAATCGCCGAAGGAAGACATCCTGTCCACGCCGCGGGCGCGGGCGTATGCTGTGGCAAGCGGGGAAAGTTCCATATCATCTACGAAATAGATTTTCTTCAAAATATCGGATAACGGGACTGACACCGCGACGCCCGACGGGCTGACATGCTTGAACGAAGCCGCAGCAGATTGACCAATGGTCTTCTTCAGCTCCCGAACCAGTTGCCATGCGTTGAGCGCATCCAATAGGTTGATGTAGCCAGGTGCACCACCCAGAACTGTGATGGGAAGATCGTTCCCATCTTGCATATACACGCGTGCAGGCACTTGATTCGGATTTGTTCCATAACGGAGGGTAAGTTCTTTCATAATGTTCCTTTAGTTCAATACAACTTTTTGTTCACCTTTGACCAATTCGCCAATGACAAATGTTGGTTCTGAAATGGATGTTTGAAAATCCGCGGCGATGGATTTATCCACGATGGCGACCATGCCAATGCCCATGTTGAAGACGCGGTACATTTCTTTGGTCGAGATATCTCCTTTTTCCTGGATCAATGCCCATAGTGGAGGGACTTGCCATGAGTTGAGATGAATAATTGCGCTTAGGTCCTCTGGCAACACGCGCGGAAGGTTTTCGATGAATCCACCACCTGTGATGTGAGCCAGCGCTTTGACTTTCGAAAGATGCGGATAAAGTGAGTTGAAATACGAGCGATGGGGTGCCAGCAATGAGTCCGCAAGTGAACAACCGAGTTCTGGATAACTGGCCTCGAGTGATTCGCCTTCAAACACCTTGCGGATCAGCGAGTAACCGTTGGTGTGAGGTCCGCTGGAGGGGAGACCAATGACGAGGTCACCAGCGAACAGGTCCGGGCGGGGAAGGAGTCGGTCGCGCTCTAACACGCCGATGATCGTCCCAGCCACGTCAAATTCTCCCTCGCGATATACGCCAGGCATTTCCGCTGTCTCACCGCCGAGCAATACCATTCCGACTTTCTTGCATGCCTCAGCGATGCCCGTCACCACTTCCGCGGTATGTTCGGGATTCAGTTTCGATGTGGCAAAGTAATCCATAAAGAAAAGCGGACGCGCACCTTGCACAAGAATGTCATTGATGCAGTGATTGACAATGTCGTGACCGATGCCGCGATAACGCCCCACGGATGCAGCGAGTTTGACCTTTGTCCCCACGCCGTCCGTGGAAGCGACAAGCACAGGCTGATCCATTTGCTTCAACGTGGCCACATCAAACAGCCCGCCAAAAGAACCAATGCCTGCTAAGACCGAATCATTATACGTAGCGCGCACGGAATCTTTCATGAGCCCCACCGCACGGTTGCCCGCATCAATATCCACGCCTGAGGATGCGTAACTTTGAGAAACGGATCGCTGACGCGAAGCGGACACCTGCACTGCACCAGACGCAGTGCGGTGCGAGTGTAAGCGGATGGCGGCACCAGCGGGCGAAGGAATCTCAACCAGAACGGGTTTTCCAATTGTTGACTTGAAGCGGATGAGAGGGGTGGATGTTCCTTTACTACTCAGTGCAGGCAGTAACATACCAGGGGTTCGATGGACGAAACGGTAAAGATGTTTTTGCCAATCTTGCACATCTTTGGGTTGTAAAATCCGTTTAAATTCAAGTTTTCTTCGCCCAAAGTTATATAGCATCCCGATCGGACTGGCTGTTGCGGCAAGATAAGTCAACACCTGCCCAGCTTCATCAACGCCAAGCGAGTGTGAAAAGGATTTACATTCGACCACAAGTCGTTCGTCGATCCATAAGTCTAGTTTGAGGTAGCCAATGGATTTGCCATCCACCCAAACTTCGACGCGTTTTTCTATCTCTGTGGGAATACCTGCTTCTTTGCAAAGATCTGCCAGACGACGCTGATAAAATTTTTCGGCATGACCCGCGCCCAATTCGTTATGCACCTGCATCGCCAATCCGTTTACCGTATAAGTCAATTGATCCGTTGGCAAGCTGATGATCTTTGATGCACGATATTCAACACGCCCATCGGAAATCCGTTTATCCGTTTCCCAATCCGTTCTTTCCGATGGAAACAATGCACGATACGCAATGTCATTTCGGTATTGAACACCATCAAAGGAGACTTTGGTTATGTTGGCATATACCTGTTTAATCGCAGAGTTAAGCGTCTTCGAGTATGCTGTCAGCCCAAATACACGCCCGCCGACAGTAATGACATTTCCATTACTGTCTATTTTGGTCCCCGCGTGAAAGCAGATCAAATCTTTAGGTAACTCTTCAATCACGACAAACTTTCCACTTTCTACTTTTTCAGGATAGCCTTTGCTCGCCAGCACCACACAAACCGCCGCGCCATCTTTCCAGCGGATATCAACATTTGCCAAAGTCCCATTTACACATGCTTCGGCAATTTCCAGCAAATCTGTTTCGAGCATAGGTAGCACAACCTGAGTCTCTGGGTCACCGAAACGACAGTTGAATTCCAAAACATGAATCCCACTTGGCGTGAGCATCAGTCCGGCATAGAGCACGCCCACAAACGGAGTTCCTTCGCTCTTCAATCCTTGAATTGCTGGCTTCAAAATACATTCAATCGCTTCATTCAGCATGTCCGCTGTAAAAATTGGAGCAGGCGCATACGCTCCCATTCCACCTGTGTTCGGACCCTTATCACCATCGAGTAATCGTTTGTGATCCTGCGCGGGTAACATTGGGATCACAGACATCCCGTCGGTGAACGCCATCAACGACACTTCCTGACCGACCAAGCGCTCTTCGATAACCACCTCATGGCCCGCGTCACCGAACGCTTTGTCCACCAAAATTGATTTGAGAGTCGCCCTTGCTTCAGCCATTGTTTCCGGCAAAATTACGCCCTTGCCCGCCGCCAAGCCCGAAACCTTAATGACGATGGGATAATCCAATGATTCCAAATATTGGATCGCTCCCTCAAATTGACCGAAGGTGGCATATCTCGCGGTTGGAATGTGATGACGTACCATGAAATCCTTGGCAAAGACCTTCGAGGCCTCGATCTGCGCCGCCGCCTGCTTCGGACCAAAACAGCGGATTCCTTCCACGGACAGATAATCAGCTATACCCTTTGCCAGGGGCGCTTCGGGACCGACGATCACCAGGTCGATTCGCTTGCCTTTGCAAAACGCTATGATTCCGGCATGATCGTCCACAGATATGTCACTAACGTTTTCCGCCAGCCCCGCTGTGCCTGGATTCCCTGGCATCGCATACAACTTTTTTAACTTTGGCGACTGTCTCACTTTCCATACAATTGCATGTTCACGCCCGCCCGAACCAATGACAAGAATATTCATAATTTCATTCCTTGTTCAAACCCCGTCTTTACTTTCGACATATCGACAGAAAT
>DASWEH010000682.1:0-7667 GCA_036394895.1 Anaerolineales bacterium | reverse complement strand
CACTCGAGGTCTCGATATTGGCGCGACCGAATACGTTCGCGAACAATTGCTCGAACAGAGGCGTCAAGGCGCGGCGATCATGCTCATCTCCGAAGACTTGGACGAAATCCTGGCGCTATCGGATCGGATCGCAGTCATTTACGAGGGTCAAATCATGGATATCGTTCCACGTGAGAGTGCCACTCCAGAAAAGCTGGGTCTTCTCATGGCAGGTGTCCATCCGGAGGAGACAGCTGCGAAAACGTTATAAGTCTAATGTCATAAGCAGAAAGTTATTTAAAATACTACTAAAGTTATCCACTTAAGCATTACAATACAAATCCATCGGTTTGGTGGTCGCTGGATGTGAGGAACATCCTCGGCGTTGGGACGATAGTCTCATCGAAAAGTGCCGCCGTCAGTCAGAAAGAAGGACACCACCAATGAACCTATGGCAAGAATATCTTCGCCCCACCAACTTATCACAAGCCCTAAAAGCCTTTGCCGAGGCGCCTCGCCCGATACTTCCTGTCGCGGGCGGAACGGATTTACTTCTCGACCTTGAACAAGGCCGGCATTCTCCTGTCCATACGTTACTCGATGTGACTTCCATCACGGAGATGAACGCGCTCGAAGTGAGAGGGGATGAACTCTTCGTGGGAGCCGCGGTCCCTGTCAATCGGATCGTTTTGGACCCTTTGGCCCGCGCACACGCTCAAGCCTTGACCGAGGCCTGTAACTTGATCGCAGGTCCACAAGTCCGCAACGTGGCGACGTTGGGTGGCAATGTCGCCCACGCCCTCCCCGCTGCAGACGGGACAATTGCTCTCCTTGCTCTTAACGCGCAAGCGGAAATTGCAAGCATAAGTGCTCCAGCTGCCGTCCTCGGCGGCGTAAATGTGCGCCGCGTCCCATTCAAAGAATTGTTCTTGGGACCTGGAAAATCCTCCCTCAAACACGGTCAGGAATTGTTAGTAGGTTTTTACCTGCCCCTTGCCAAAAAGGGACAAGCCTCCTGCTTCAAACGGATCATGCGCCCACAGGGAGTAGCGTTGCCTATTATCAACCTCACCATCTGGTTGGAACGCAAAAATGATTTGCTTAGCCAGATTCGCATTGCTGTAGGTCCAGGCGGACCCACTCCATGGAGCGGCACTGAAGCAGAAAAAGTATTGATAGGCAAATCGTTAAACGATGAAACGCTCCAGGCTGCTCTCGAAACTTTACTCGCTCAAGTAGGATTCCGTTCCAGTGCCCGCCGCGCCAACGCAGATTATCGCAGACACATTGTCACAGGTCTATTCAAAGACGTGCTCGAAACCGCGTGGATGCGCGCAGAATAGGATTAATGGTATGTCAAATATAAACCTCTCTGTAAATGGCAAACAATATTCATTCGAACCTATCGCAGGCGAAACTCTCTCGACACTTCTGCGCGAAAGACTGCGCCTCACCGGGACAAAGATCGGTTGTGAGGAAGCGGAGTGCGGCGCGTGCACCGTCCTTGTGGATGGCGAGCCTGTCGTTTCGTGCATCTATCCTGCCGAGCGCGCAGACGGAAAGACCATCGTCACCATCGAGGGGCTGGCCCAGCGCGTCCATGAAGAGATGAAGCTTCACCCTTTGCAGGAAGCGTTCGTAGAGCATGGCGCAGTACAGTGCGGCTTCTGCATCCCCGGGCAGATCATGACCGCGTATGCGTTGCTCAAACGCAACCCGAATCCAGACAGTGCAGAGATTCGCTTTGCGCTCAAGGATACCTTGTGTCGTTGTGCAGGGTATCCATCTATCGAGAATGCCATCCTCGCCGCGGCACAGGCATTACGTACGGGCGAACCTGTTCAGAAGCCAAATCATATCCCTAATTCGATTCACGATCACAAAACTGTGGGTCACTCCCACTTGCGGCCAGAAGCGGTCGAGAAGGTCACAGGTAAAGCCGTTTTCACGGACGACCTGGTCTTCGATGGAATGCTATATGCAAAAGTTCGGCGTGCGATGATTCCGCATGGGTTCTTGAAGAAGCTGGATATTTCTAAAGCAAAAGAATTGAAAGGTGTCGTCACGGTCCTCACCGCTGAGGATGTTCCTGGCGAAAAGAATCATGGACTGGTTATCTACGATTGGCCTGTGATGGTTGGTATCGGAGAGCGCGTCCGCTATGTAGGGGATGCACTGGCGATTGTCGCCGCGGAAACGCAGGAGATCGCCGAACAGGCCTCAGCGTTGATCGAAGCGGAGTTCGACCTCCAGCCCGTGATCACAAATCCAGTTCAGGCGCGTCAGGAGGGAGTTCCACAAATCCACGAAAAGGGAAATTTGCTCAAGCACATCAAGGTCCGCAAGGGTGACATGGACAAAGGCTTCGCTGAGGCGGACGTGATCCTTGAACATGTCTTCCACACGGCAACTACCGACCACGCGTTCCTTGAACCCGAATGCAGTATCGCTGTGCCTCTGCCCGATGGACGGATGGAGATTTACGTTGGTTCGCAAATTCCGTATCAGGATCGGACGCAGGTGGCGCGTGTGATGGGTTGGCCGGAGGAACGTGTACGTGTAGTTGGGCAATTGATGGGTGGCGGCTTTGGTGGCAAGGAAGATGTGATGGGGCAAATCCATTCAGCGATGTTAGCGAACGTCACGCAACGCCCTGTGAAATTATTGTTTAACCGACACGAAAGCCTGGTTGTGCACCCGAAGCGACATGCCACGCAGATCCGCCTCAAGATTGGCGCGAGGAAAGATGGTTGTTTGGTTGCGACCGAGACCGAACTCTACGGTGACACCGGCGCGTATGCGTCGTTGGGCGAAAAGGTGATGACACGTGCCACCACACACTCCGCGGGTCCGTACGACATCCCGAATGTGCGCGCAGATTGTTATGCCATGTACACCAATAATCCGCCAGCGGGCGCGTTCCGGGGGTTTGGTGTAACGCAATCGGCGTTTGCAGTTGAGTCGATGATGGACAAACTTGCCGAAACGTTGGACATTGATCCTGTCGAATTGCGTCGCATGAACGCTTTGCATGTGGGAAGCATCACCAATACCGGACAAGTATTGCACGAGTCAGTGGGCTTGACCGAATGCATTGACAAAGTGGACGCCGAGATGCGGAAGCATAACCCAAATCCGTTTAAGCCGGTTGTGGATCCCGTGAATCCAAATCTGGTGCGCGTCTGGGGCTTTGCCTCTGCTTACAAGAACACGGGTCTGGGCGGTGGCGCACCCGATATTTCCGGCGCGGACGTGGAACTCTATGAGAATGGCACGTTCCAAGTCCGCAGTTCCGCGGCCGAATTGGGACAGGGACTTGTCACGGTGATGCGATTAGTTGTTGCGGAAGAAATGTCTGTTCCGCCTGAGCAGGTGCGCGTCCTTGTCATGGACACTGACCTGACTCCGAATGGTGGACCGACGACTGCCTCACGCCAAACGTTTGTGACTGGGAATGCCTCCCGTTATGCCGCGAAGACTTTGCGCGATCAAATCACTGCCACAATGGCTGAAAAATTCGACGTACGCCCTGAGCAGATTCGCTACGAAAACGGGATCGTTCACGTCAATGGGCATTCATTGACCTACGCAGAAGTTTACAAGGAAATGACATCCCTTGGACAGCAGCCGCGCGTCCGTTATATGTACGAAGCACCGAAGACCCAACCGCTTGGTACAGGTGGCGACATGCACTTTGCTTTCTCCTTTGGTGTGCAAGCTGCGGAAATCGAATTGAACAAGGTGACCGGCGAAGTGCACGTGCTGAAAGTCATCTCTGCGAACGATGTAGGCATGGCAGTCAATCCGCTGGGCTTGCAGGGACAGGTGGAAGGCGGCGTGATGATGGGACTCGGCAATTGCCTCACCGAAGAGTTCATCGTTGAAAATGGGTATGTGGTAACAGACCATCTGGCGCGCTATCGCATTCCGGGCATTATGCTCACACCGGAGATCACATCGATTATCGTGGAGCATCCCATTGAGGCAGGTCCTTATGGCGCAAAGGGAGTAGGGGAAATCAGCAGTATCCCAACCACGCCTGCCATTACGAACGCGATCTACAACGCGGTCGGCGTTCGCGTGGATAAGCTGCCTGTGGATCAGGAATTGATTGCAAGAGAGATTTGGGAGAGGGAAGCCCAGTAAGCCGAAAGCAGAAGCTAGAAATAAAAGGACTCTCAGGCTTGAACCCTGAGAGTCCTTTTCAGTTTCTATTTCGCAACAATACGCGTTTTGGAAGGTTTCTTTCTTGGGATAGTAGCCAGTCTCAAATTTTTCTTCTGTCCGCGAGGCGTCTTGCTTCGTGATTGAGCAATCTTTGCAGGCTTGCTTTCAAGATATAACGTATCATAACTTAAGTCAACTTCCCCCTGCCATTCAACTGAGCCAGAAACTACACGCGCAGTTTTGAACTGGGCGATGTTTTTCAATCGTGTAAAAACAGGCTTATCGAGATAAGATTTTAGATCAAAGATGCGTTTTTCGCCATTTTCGAACGTTAATAACAGGCGATAGTCGTCCTGCGGTTTTACTGATTTTACATAGGGATTCATTCGTTCTCCTATTTTGATCGAGATGTAATTTGTATTATAAAAGGGCTCTCAAAGTTTCAAGCCTGAGAGTCCTTTTTGGTTAAGACCTGCCAAAGGTGCGCTATAATCGGGATAGAAGTTTGAGGAACCAATGGTAATCACAACCGAAGTCATTCCGCTGGAAACAGATGAACACGGAGTAATCCGTATCAGCAATACGCGCGTGACGCTGGATACGATAATCACCGCGTTCAAGGACGGTGCTACTGCAGAGGAGATTGCGCAGCAGTATCCAACAGTTCCGCTGGCGGATGTGTATTACGTCATTGGGTATTACCTGCGCAGGCGGGATGAAGTGGAAGAATATTTGGAAAAACGCAAACAAGAAGCGGAGGAATTACAGAAGCAGATGGAAGCGCGCTTTAATCCCGTGGGCATTCGAGAAAGATTACTGGCACGGCAAAAAAACCGAAAATAGCAGCCATGCTGCTTTTAGTGGCTGATGAAAACTTCAACAATGATATTTTGCGCGGATTGTTAAGACGCGATCCATCATTGGATATTGTCCGTATACAGGATGTGGGGCTAACTCATGCGCCTGATCCAGAAGTTTTGGAGTGGGCAGCACGGGAAAACAGGGTGCTGCTTACTCATGACCGAAACACAATTACAAAATTTGCTTACCAACGTGTTGTGGAAGGTAAGCAGATGCCAGGGGTAATTGAAGTAGACCGTTCCGTGCCAATGAAAGTTGCCATTGAAGATATTCTTTTGCTGGCGGTTTTGAGCGAAAGTAGAGAATTGGAAGGACAAATCATTTATTTGCCGTTGAGGTAAATTCTGCCTGCGGATCAGGAGTTGATTGCGCGCAGCGATTTGGGATCGGGAAAAGAATTAGGTTTCTGCCCATTCGATATTACTCACAACATAGGAGTTCCATGTCTAAAATCTTTACCCGTACATTCCGTGTGCGTTGGGCAGAATTGGATGCCAGTGGTACTGTTAGTCCTGCGAATTACCTGCGTTACCTCATTGAAACCGCCTGGGATTGGGGCGATGCGGTTGGTTTGGGTGTGAATGATAGCCGGACTTTGGATCTGTTCTGGGTGATTCGCGAGACCGAGATTCGTTTCCTGCGCCCCCTGCGCCACAATGACATTTTCGACTTCACCATTTGGTGAGTCAACTGGCAGAGAGTACGTGGCACGCGCTGTTTTGAACTCAAACTCAAAGAGAACGGTGATGTGATCGCTCAGGGTACACAACAGGTTGTCTGCATGGATGGTAAAACTGGGCGGCCGGTGAGTCTGCCTGAAGCTGTGATCGATCGATTTCGGCTTGATAACCCGCGTGTATTCCCGTTTGAACGCTTTCCAAAAATCACGGCAGTCGAAACTCCGCACATTACGCAACGCCAGGTGGAATCGATGGATTTGGATGTGTATGAGCACGTCAACAACTCCGTTTATATTAACTACGCTGAGGAAGCTGCCATGCAAGCCTTTTCCGCCCGAGGGTGGTCTCCTGCAAAACTGGCAGAAGCCAATCTGACTATTGCCACTCACCGCGTACATATCCAATACTTATCGCTGGCAATGTGGGGAGAAACGCTGAACATTTCCAATCACTTGCTCGAGGTCAAAGACACGTGTGGCTCACGTTATGTCGCTATAACCCGCGCGGATAGTTCTCCCGTGGCTGAGTGCATCATGGATTGGGAACTGGTTGACCGCAAAAGCGGTGAACCGCGACCTCTGCCAGAGGGGTTGCATTGACGATTTCAAGACTTTTGTTGTTGAAAAGGACTCTCGAGGTTTCAAGCCTGAGAGTCCTTTTCGAATAGGCATACTTATAAATACCTGAAGGCTTAGAAAGTGTTTAATCCACCAGCACTCAGTTACCTCCATCAGGTACAATTGGGCGAGAAGAAGGAAATCAACCATGAATAAATTTGTGGGCTATCGCTGTTCGCTATGCGGAGAGCAATATTCTCCGGCGGATGTCACCTACACCTGCCCAAAAGATGGGGGGAACCTGGATGTGGTGTTGGATTACGATTCGATCAAAAGCAAGTACACACCTGACGATATTCTGTCGCGGAATGATCCGTCCCTTTGGCGCTATTTGCCATTGTTGCCGGTCCAGGAACCGCCCGGTGAGGCAACTCCGCTTCACGTCGCGGGTGGCACACCTGTCTTCAAGTTGGAGCGTCTCGCAGAAAAGCTTGGTTTGAAGTATCTGTGGCTCAAGGATGAGTCTCGCAACCCGACGGCTTCGTTCAAAGATCGTGCCTCAGCCATCGTGGTGGCGCGTGCCCAGGAAATTGGCGCTGAAGTAGTAGTAACAGCCTCCACTGGGAATGCGGGGGCAGCGCTGGCAGGCATGTCTGCAGCGGTGGGGCAAAAAGCCATTATCTTTGCGCCCAAGTCTGCACCGCAGGCAAAAGTGGCGCAGTTGCTGGTTTTTGGTGCAAAAGTCATCCTCGTGGATGGAACCTATGATGACGCGTTCGATCTGACGGTCAAAGCTGCAAATGAGTTTGGCTGGTATTGTCGCAACACGGGCTACAATCCGTTCACTGCCGAAGGAAAGAAGACTGCTGCACTTGAAATCTGGGAGTGGTGGGAAAGCACTCACCAGAAATGGCACGAGAACGTAGGCGTGGATGTAGAGCACGCGCCGCTAACCGTGTTTGTCTCGGTGGGGGACGGCAATATCATTTCCGGGATCCACAAGGGATTCAAGGATTTATATCAGCTGGGCTGGCTGCCACGTATCCCGCGCATCATTGGTGTGCAAGCGGAGGGGTCGGCTGCGATCTCGAATGCCTTCCACGCGGACACGGAAACGATCACACCGGTCTCTGCCCAAACAATTGCAGACAGTATCTCGGTTGATCTGCCGCGCGATGGCGTCAGGGCCGTCCGGGCGGCGAAGGAAACGGGCGGAACGTACGTTAATGTATCAGACGAAGAGATTCTCAAGGCGATTGCCGAACTGGGCAAATTGGGCGTCTTTGCAGAGCCCGCTGGAGCGACCGCGTATGCTGGGTTGGTCAAGGCAGCCGCTTCTGGCGTTGTGGGAAGCGAGGATCCGATTTTGGTGTTAAACACAGGGAGCGGACTCAAAGACGTCCGCGCCGCGATGCAGGCTGTT
>DASWEH010000681.1:0-3363 GCA_036394895.1 Anaerolineales bacterium | reverse complement strand
GCTTATCAATGAAAATCATTTTCCCTTTTGAATATCGCAAACTTGGTGAGTTCACGTATCATGTCCTCTCCGATCCAACGGAAATAAAAACCTACCTGATGAAATGGATCATGCGTGAATGGGAATTTGATCACAATGAAGCGCCGCAGGAACATTGGACGGTGAAGTGGATGAATGAGCTTCCACAAATGGATTTTGTGTTGCAAATCATTAACCTGGATGATGTTCATCCAAACACGGATTTGATGACCGTAGAAGACTTCCAAAAGGGTTTGAAAGAAAGGGCTGACGAACGTGAAGAATCCATCCTGCGCGGTATTTCCATCGAACCTTTATTGGTCAATCGAGATGGTTTTGAATTAATGGATGGATATACGAGGTACACCGTTTTGAAGAGATATGGGCAAAAGGAAGTTTATGCGTATATAGGATCGACAGGAGTCCAAAGTCTCCAGACTTTGGCATCAAAAAAGTAATAACAACGACTGGAGTCGTTGACTCCGATTAAACCTCACTCATACTCCTCTGGTACACTTTTCCGCATGTCGAAAAGGAATATTGGTTTCATTGGTGCCGGTCTATTCGGTCTGTTTACGCTGGCATTATTGATATATCAAATCCCTGCCATCAATAGTCGAGTTGCGTGGCGATATGAGGTGGCAAAGACATACGTAAAGAACGTCCTTCATCCGGTTGGCGCGGTGCCGACCGCGATTCCGAACCCAACCAGCACAAAAAATCCTGCCAGCCCAACAGCACCGGTCACGTCGACGATTCAAATCGCTGAAACACCAATTCCCGCAACAGCCACACTTGCGCCACCTCCTGCCCAGGCGCTCCTGGGCTCACCTCCCTATGAAAAACAGACGGCAAACAACTGCGGTCCCGCCGCGCTTTCCATGATGCTGCATATGTTCGGCTGGAGCGGCGACCAAAAGACGATTTCGGATGTGATCAAGCCGGTCAATGGCGACCGCAATGTCAACCCGGAGGAGTTGTCTTATTGGGTGCTCAATTACGCAGGCTGGCTTCGGATCCAATATCGTGTGGGTGGTGATATCGAAACGCTCAAACGATTGATCGCCGCGGCTTATCCCGTGATTATTGAGGGCACCACAGCGTTGAATCCGGATGACACTGGTTGGCCCGATGATGATCTTTGGGCAGCGCATTACCTCCTCCTTACAGGCTATGATGACACCGCCCAAACCTTCACTGCGCAGGATCCCTACCGCGGACCGGATAAAAGTATTCCTTATGAACAACTAGAATCGGAATGGAAACCGTTTAATTATCTTTATCTGATGGTTTATCTTCCTGAACAGGAATCGGAGATTCAGACCTTGCTGGGTCCAAACTGGGACAAGGACCTGAACCGGCAAAACGCGTTAGCCATCGCCCAGGCTGCCACCGCGAAAGATGCCTCTGACGCGTTCGCGTGGTTCAACGTGGGCAGCAATCTTGTTTATTTCGAACGATATGATGAAGCCAACGCAGCCTATGACCAGGCACGTCAGTTAGGTTTACCCCAGCGGATGTTCCGTTATCAGTTCGGTCCGTTCATTGCCAACTTCCAGGCGAACCGCACTGATGATCTGCTGACTCTAACGGATTACGCCTTACAGCGCACAGAAATGTCCGAGGAGACGTGGCTTTGGCACGGATGGGCTTTGTACCGGAAAGGCGATACCAACGGCGCGGTTGAGAATTGGCGCAGAGCCCTTTCCGTTCACCCGGGTTATGAAGATGCTCTGTACGCATTGAATTTTGTGGGAGCGACACCGTAAGGATTCATGTCGTTGCGAGGAGGGTGATCCTACCGACGACACTGGCACCGCACGTGATTTGCCAGGCAAATCATGCAGGTGAGCAATCTCCTCTTCAACAGTAGAGACCTATTGATACGATTCCTCCGTTTAGTGGGGGATTGCTTCGCGAAGTACGCTCGCAACGACATGTAATCGCAGTATCATATAATTATTATCATGAAAAAATTCATCATCGTTTCCTTCATCTTCCTCACAGCATGCACTGCGATACAAGTTCCTGTAATCGAGTCGACGTCTACTACACTTCCTACAAGTATTCCTCCAACAGCAGTTCCCACCTCGACAATTGAAGCAATTATTCCCACTGTTGTGCCAACATTGGAGGCTTCGCCAACTGCCGAATTTGTAAATGAACGCGTTTCTACAATCGATGGGATGCCACAAGTCTATATCCCCGCCGGAATCTTTCACATGGGCGGCATGGATGTGCGCCGCGCGCCAAACGAAATCCCCGACCACGATGTGACCCTCGATGCGTTTTGGATGGATCAATTGGAAGTGACAAATGCGATGTACGCGGTATGCGTCAATACAGGTGGATGCATGCCGCCACAAAATTTCAAATCACAGCGCCGACCTGAATATTTCAACAACCCCGAGTTCAATGACTATCCAGTCATTTATGTGACCTGGGGGCAAGCCAAGACCTATTGCGAATGGGCCGGACGGCGCTTGCCAAGCGAAGCAGAATGGGAACGCGCCGGACGCGGCGATGACTTCCGTACCTTCCCGTGGGGCGAAGATAAAGCCGATGGCACACTTACTAACTTCAACATGCTGGTGGGCGATACGTCGCGGGTCGGGACGTACCCTGCTGGAGCGAGTCCGTTTGGCATTCTGGATATGGCGGGGAATGTAGCAGAATGGGTCAATGATTTTTACAGTTCGAATTATGCAAACGCAATCACGTTAAATCCAGTTGGACCGTTGGAAAGCTCAAGCTTTTATCGAGTAGTACGCGGCGGCAGCCTGGGCGATGCCGAGATCAACATCCGCGTTTCGAAGCGTTCCTCCGTGCTGGGGTCGATCCTGAGGGCAGTGCCTGGATCAAGCGCTTATCTTGGGGATTTTTCGCCGCGCATCGGTTTCAGGTGCGCTGAGTGACTTGTCATTGCGAGGAGGAGCAAAGCGACGACGTGGCAATCTCCCGTTAAGCGGACAAATCTCTTCGATTAGCATTGCCCGTTTAAACGATGGATCTCCTCAATGAGAGTGTACCGTTTATAGAGAAGATTGCTTCGGGCGTCTCGCTACGCTCGAGAGCACGCCATCGCAACGACATGGCGAGACGATTTTGAAATGATTTTGTTTCATGCGCTTGGAGAAGGATAGATATAATTTTATTCAGGGAATCCAACCATGAAACAACCAACAAACTCAAAACAAACTTTTTCTTCCTCAGACAAAATCAAGATCATACTTGTGAGCATCTGCCTCGCGATACTTCTTCTTGTTCTTGGCATCCTGCTGGGAATTTTGCTTCGACAAAGCGGATTCAAATTTTCACTACCAGCGATACAAGCACAAACCACAC
>DASWEH010000680.1:0-7695 GCA_036394895.1 Anaerolineales bacterium | reverse complement strand
AAGCGGTCGCCGCCTTCCAAAAGGATTTTCCTGATCTTGAAGTGCGCTTGGTGGATAACCCGCTTCGTAACATACCCTCAGGTGTGAACCGTGGTATTGAAGCTTCACGCGGCGAGATCATTCTTCGCTTCGATGGGCATGCGAAACCATATCCTGATTATGTGGAGAATTGTGTCACTGCCCACGGAGAAGGACGCGGGGAGAACGTGGGCGGCGTCTGGGAGATTCGCCCTGGTGCCGATACATGGATCGCAAAATCCATTGCAGTAGCAGCCTCGCATCCGCTTGGAGTAGGGGATGCGTTATATCGTCACGCAAAACAAGCCGCGGAGGTGGACACGGTTCCATTCGGCTCTTTTCGCCGCGCACTCATTGAAAAAGTTGGCTTCTTTGATGAAGCTCTGCTCACGAATGAAGATTATGAGTTCAACGCACGGGTGAGAAAGTCGGGTGGAAAGATCTGGCTTGACCCTTCGATTCGTTCCGTTTACTTTGCGCGCGCAACTCTTCTGGAACTGATCCGGCAATACTGGCGTTATGGTTTTTGGAAATGGCGAATGTTGCGCCGATATCCTGATACGCTGCGTTGGAGGCAGGCGTTGCCTCCATTATTTGTGCTTAGCCTGCTCGTTCTGGCGGCGGTCTCTATATTTTTCCCATTTGCCAGAATCCTGTTGGTCAGCGAACTTTTTATCTACTTTTTCATCATGATGCTTGCAGGTTTTTATTCTGCGTCTCAGCAACGTAAAGCTTATTTAATTTTAGGTCTGCCGCTGGCAATTTCTGCCATGCATATTTTTTGGGGCAGTGGATTTTTGTGGAGTGTTCTCTTCTCCAGCATTCAAAAAAATGGCTGATAACGTTCGCACCACACCCTTACGTATACGTCCAAGCGAGTACCGTTCCATTCTCTTACTGGGCGATTTTACGATGGCAATTGCCTCGGTCCTTGCTGCGCTTTATACATGGAGACAGTACAACATATATGTAAAATTCATGGCACTAATCGCCGACAACGTGCCTCCTGGCAGAGCACAACAACGGGCTGTCTTGGATAGCAACAGCGAAGTGGGATTGTGGTTTTATCTTTTGCCAATTATCTGGACCCTGTTATTGATCGAGCTATATGATCCTCATGTGGCCAGTAGTGGACGGAGAACGACACGTGGGATCGCGCTTGCAGCGTTTATTGGACTAGCGGCATACTCTTTGGTCTTTATAATAAAAGAGGACACCAACCTGCCGCGCGTCGGTGTCGGTGCGTTTCTTCTTTATGCGGCTATTTTGACCTTGGTCTGGCGCATGATCTTCATCCGGCTTTACAAATCGACAGGTCAACGACGGCGTGTGTTGTTGATCGGCGCAGGCAAAGCAGGACAAACACTTGCTGAACTTTATCACTCCTTGGGAACACGTTCCTTTAATCTAGTGGGTTATGTTGATGATGATAAACAAAAGACAGGAAAAACGATTTGTGGGCTTCGTGTGCTGGGCTCCAGCGTGCATTTACTTAATCTGATCGACGTTTATCACATTTCAGATGTTGTGATTGCGATCAATGGCGAAATACAGGGAACAACATTTCAATCGATTCTGGATGCCCAGGAAAAAGGCGTGGAAGTCACCCGCATGCCCATTTTGTATGAGGAGATGACCGGGCGTGTACCCATCCATCACTTGGAATCAGATTGGATCATCCGCTCGTTTGTGGATGGATTACATGTCAGCGGTTTTTACGAGCTGACGAAGCGCCTTCTTGATATTTTAGGTGCTATTGTCGGCTTGCTGATCTTTGTGATCACTTGTCCATTTCTTTCTTTGGCAGTTTTGATCGATAGCGGCTTTCCCGTCTTTTATTCACAACCGCGTTTGGGCAAAGGTGGTTTGATCTTCAAGATCTATAAATACCGCACAATGCGTCAGGATGCCGAAGCCGATGGCGAGGCAAAAACAACCTTGGAGAACGATCCGCGTGTGACACGAGTAGGTCGCTTTTTACGAAAGACACGTCTGGATGAATTGCCTCAGTTCTGGAATGTTCTGCGTGGCGAAATGAGTCTGGTGGGTCCTCGTGCGGAGAGACCTGAGTTGGTAGCAGAGTATCAAAAACAGGTCCCCTTTTATCGGGCGCGGCTGCTGGTCAAACCTGGGCTCGGCGGATGGGCGCAGATCAATTATGGGTATGTCGCCAGCGTGACAGAAACAGCGGTCAAAATCGAATACGATCTTTACTACATCAAACATCGGACGCTGGGGATGGATTTCCAAATCATCCTGCGAACGATTGGCACCGTATTAAGGCGCACAGGGAGATAAGATGAAATATCTAGTCACAGGTGGGGCTGGGTTCATTGGTTCACATATCGTTCGTACCCTGCTCGAGCAGGGTCAGTCTGTCTGTGTGCTGGACAATTTCAGCACGGGAAAACGCGAAAACCTGGCAGACCTGACCCGTCAATTTAACGGCGAGCGCTTTGAGATCCTCGAAGGAGATTTGCGGGATGCCTCGCGCGTGGAAGAAGCGGTGCGCGGCGTCAAGGTCATTTTTCATGAAGCGGCCTTCGTCTCCGTTCCGCAATCCATGGACGAGCCTCAAACCTGTTTCGACGTGAATATCACCGGCACCTCGCGGCTGTTTGATCTGGCGCGTGCAGCAGGCGTTCGGCGGGTTGTCGTCGCTTCAAGTGCAGCGATTTATGGCGAGTCTAGCGCGTTGCCTCTCGTGGAAGAAACATTGCCTCAACCATTATCTCCGTACGCGGTATCCAAACGTGTAGATGAAATGTACGCAGAATTATTTAGTAGTTCCTTTGGTCTGGAGGCGGTCGCGTTGCGATATTTCAATGTCTACGGTCCGCGCCAGCGACCCGACTCGATGTACGCCGCGGCGGTTCCGATTTTTGCGCGTCGTCTATTGGATGGAAAGCCTGTCACTGTTTTTGGGGATGGGGGTCAAACCCGTGACCTGATCAATGTGCATGATGTAGTCCGTGCGAATTTAATCGCCTCAGAACATAAGAAGGCTCCCGGTAAAATTTTCAATATTTGCACCGGCGTCGAAACTCGCTTGTTGGATTTGTTGGATGTCATGTATGAATTGGTTCCAAATGCTCCCCAGCCTGAGTTTGCCGCCTCGCGCGCCGGAGATATATACCGTTCCGTGGGAAGTCCGCAAAAAGCTGCAGACGTGATGGGGTTTCGCGCCGAAGTCTCCCTGGTCGATGGGTTGAAAGAGACAATTGATTGGATGCGTGCATGAGGTCGCGTGGCAATGTTCGCAACCGCTTTGTTTTCCTAGGCGATATCGCGCTCACGATTGTTTCTGTTTTGGGAAGTTTTGCATTGCGGTTGGATGTCGGGGAACTGCCGTATTATTTCCCAGCTGTGTTATTGATGTGCGCCGTTGCACTCGTCATCAAGATCCCCACTTATTTTTTCTTTGGTCTTTATCGGCGTTTATGGATTTATGCTAGCACAAGCGAATTGCGTCTGATCACCGTTACCGTGACAACGGCTTCCGTGTTGACCTCAGGTGTAATGGCGATCCTGATCGTCACAGGAAATGTCCTGCCGGGGATGCCGCGTTCTGCTTTGGGAATTGACTGGCTCCTCTCGCTGGTCTTGATCGGCGGCTCACGCTTTGCCTTACGCATTCTTGCAGAACAATCCATGTCGTCTCAACCAACTGGGAAAGGGAAACGTGCGCTCATCATTGGGGCAGGTGACGCGGGGGCGTTAGTTGCGCGTGAGCTTCAGAAACGATCCCCACTCAACTTAACTCCAGTGGGGTTTTTAGATGACGACCCTGCCAAACAGAGACATACGATTTATGGTGTGACAGTCATCGGCAAAGTGGAAGATTTGCCTTCCATGATTGACTTTCACAAAGTGAATGTTGTCATCATCGCGATTCCCTCCGCACCTGGGCATTTAGTGCGCCTGGTGAACGATGTGTGCCGAATTAAGGGGATCCCCTCACGTACAGTGCCTGGTGTTTATGAACTCATCGGTGGGAAGGTCAGCATCAACCGCCTGCGCGAAGTGGACATCAATGACCTTTTGCGCCGCGAACCCGTTCGTGTTAACGATGAAGCTGTTGGCGCGACCCTGGCTGAGAAACGCGTTCTTGTCACAGGCGCAGGAGGTTCGATTGGACGCGAGCTTTGCCGCCAGATTGCACGGCGAAATCCAGCCGAATTGGTTTTGCTGGGTCACGGTGAAAATAGTATTTTTGAAATTTTTCTGGAACTGCACGAAGATTATCCTGACCTTTTGATCTCTCCGGTCATTGCAGATGTGCGCGATGCGGAGCGTCTGACTCAAGTGTTTAGCCAGCATCAACCTCAGGTCATTTTTCATGCCGCGGCTCACAAGCATGTCCCGTTGATGGAAGTGAACATCGTCGAAGCGATCACGAACAACGTGTTGGGCACGCGTAATGTGGTGCAGGCTGCATTGGATCACGATGTCGAGCGATTTGTTTTGATCTCAACCGATAAGGCGGTTCGGCCTGCCTCCATCTATGGCGCAACCAAACGCCTCGCCGAAATGATCGTCCTCGATGCCGCACACGAAGCAGGGAGCGCCTTTACGGTTGTCCGCTTTGGAAATGTGCTCGGAAGTCGCGGTTCCATCATTCCAATCTTCAAACAGCAGATCGCGAACGGCGGTCCGGTCACGATCACCCATCCCGATATGTTCCGTTTCTTCATGACGATTCCGGAAGCGGTCTATCTTGTTTTGCAAGCCGCCTCTATGGAAAATGGCGGCGAGACGTTTGTTCTCAACATGGGAGAACCCATTCGTGTTCTCAGCCTTGCCGAAGACCTGATTCGACTCTCCGGTCTGGAACCTGAGCGCGATATTGAGATTTCCTACACGGGCATTCGGCCTGGTGAAAAATTGATGGAAGAGCTTTGGGACGAAGGGACGCCCCTCGTGAAGACGTTACACCCTGACATTTTCCGTCTCGAGGCGGATGTTTCACGCTTCGCGTCAAGCCTGAGCCTGTCTCAAGCCATCGATGCTCTCTCCGCCTCAGCCACCGCCGGGGATACGAATGCAATTGTGGATCTGCTTGATGAACTCATTCCTGGATCATCTATTCGCGAAGCACCACAGCCTGATATTACGTTCATTATTTGAAGTACTCCGCTGGTTGAGTAGGGCGACACTTGCGCCCGATTTGCCTAGCAAATCGTGTGTTCGGTGCAGTGCAGGTGAGCCCGTATCGAAACTAGCAGTATCAACTAAAATCTCACTTGCAAAGGGTGGTCTCGATATGCCCCGACGAACACTGGGCTACTCGACCCCCGATTAAATCAACCATGCCCATCGTTTCCCTCTCTGACTGGAATCAATTTCTTGCGACTCACCCCAACGCGCACTTATTACAAACAGGCGAATGGGGGGAACTGAAATCTGCGTTTGGCTGGAAACCTGTACGAATTATCAATGAAAAATGCGGTGTTCAGATTCTCTTTCGTAAACTGCCTTTGGGTTTTACCGTTGGATACATTCCAAAGTTAGCAATCAGCTTTCGGCAGTCAGCATTCAGCCAAGAATTATGGCATGAGATAGATTCGGTTTGCAAAAAGAATCATGCTATATTCCTCAAACTTGAACCTGATCTCTGGAATGACCAAAGCCCTGAAACTCCTGCCCTGAGCGAAGTCGAAGGGTGGAACCTGAAACTTGAAACTTCGCCGCACAATATCCAACCACCTCGCACGATTATTGTTAATATAAAAGGAGATGAGGAAGACATATTGGCACGGATGAAACAAAAGACCCGTTATAACATCCGTCTTGCCGAGAAAAAGGGAGTGACTGTCCGTGCCTGGGATGACATCGAGTCTTTTCACAAGATGATGCTTCTTACCGGTGGACGCGATGGATTTGGAGTCCATTCACGAGAATATTACAAACGTGCGTATGAATTGCTCCATCCGAAAGAAATGGGCCAACTCTTGGTCGCTGAATATGAAGGCAAACCACTCGCCGCACTGTTCGTCGCTCGAAATGGAAATCGTGCTTATTATCTTTATGGGGCATCCACGGACGAAGAACGTAACCGTATGCCGACCTACCTCCTGCAATGGGACGCCATGAAATGGGCAAAAGCGCGCGGCTGCGAGGAATATGATCTCTGGGGTGTGCCTGATGAAGACGAAGCGACCCTTGAAGCCAATTTTGAAAAACGGCATGATGGCTTATGGGGTGTCTATCGTTTTAAACGCGGATTTGGTGGTCAACTCAAGCGTGCCGTACAAGCAATGGATCGAGTCTATAATCCGTTGTTGTATTGGGCGTATTTGAAATTTGTTGGGAATAGGGAATAGAAAGTGGAAAGCAAAATCTGGAATTCTCTAATTTCCAAACTTCCTAACCCTCATTTCCTCCAAACTTATGAATGGGGAGAAGTCAAAGCAAAATATGGTTGGAGTCCGCTTTATGCAGTTTGGACAGATGACGGCAAATTTTTTGTATTGAAGGATACTGATAACTGGTCACTGCATACTGGCCACTGCATCGCTGCGGCTCTCGTATTGAGGCGTCAAATTATTCGAAACGGATTCGCTGCGCGATTATCCATTCTCTATTCTCCAAAAGGACCTTTGCTGGATTGGATGAATGAAACGTTGAGAAATCGTGTGTTGAACGATTTGCAATCCTTTGCTCGGAAACAAGGTGCGATCTTCTTGAAAATGGATCCCGATGTGGTTTTGGGAACAGGAATTCCTTTGAGCAAAGGTGATGACATTGATCGTGGCGGACAAGCTGTGATTTCCGGGTTGAAGCGGAGGGGGTGGAAATACTCCTCAGATCAAATCCAGTTCAAAAATACGGTCCTGATCGATCTTAATCCATCAGAAGAAGAACTGCTGGCGCGCATGAAACAAAAGACGCGCTACAACATCCGTCTCGCTGAAAAGAAAGGTGTGACTCTGCGCGTAGGCACACAAGAAGATTTTGGCATGCTTTATAAAATGTATGCAGAAACCTCTGTGCGTGATGGATTTGTCATCCGTAATGAAGGTTATTACCAAACGGTCTGGGGAACCTTCATGAGTTCGAAGGTTGCCAGGTCTGAAGGTTCACAAGTGGAAACGTTCCAACCTTCCAACCTTTCAACTTGTGAACCTATCATCGCCGAAGTCAACCATGAACCGGTCGCAGCGCTCTTTGTCTTTTATTTTGCAGGACGCGCGTACTATGTTTATGGCATGTCGCGTAATGCGCATCGTGAAAAGATGCCGACCTATCTTTTGCAGTGGGAGGCGATGAAGCGCGCCAAAGCAGGGGGCTGTAACGTTTACGATCTATGGGGTGCGCCGGATGTGTTCGACGGAAGCGATTCGATGTGGAGAGTCTATCGTTTCAAGGAAGGCCTGGGTGGAAATGTTGTCCGGACGCTCGGCGCCTGGGATTATGCGCCAAATCCATTTTGGTATAAGTTGTACTCAGAAATTATTCCGCGCCTGTTGGATGTAATGCGCTCGCGCGGCAAAGCAAAAACAAAACAATCACTTGGAGGCGCATAATGAATATTCCGCGTCTGCGTTTCGCTCATCTTCCCACTCGTATTGAGGAACTTCCGCGTTTAACCGAGTATTTGAATGGACCAAAAATTTTCGTTAAACGTGATGATCAAACCGGACTTGCCTTCGGCGGTAACAAGACTCGCAAACTGGA
>DASWEH010000679.1:0-2961 GCA_036394895.1 Anaerolineales bacterium | reverse complement strand
GCTTATCCGGCAAACGGAATTGTTGAATACGCACGGCAAGCGGGTCTACGCCCGCAGTTCATCAACGCATGTTGTGGAGTAACGTGGTGAGCATTTTTTCATCATAAAGGCAACCTCAAAAAGACTTCGTAATCCTTAGTGGTTAATCCTTTAGGAGAACTCATGGCAAAAGTAACCATTGCGTCCGACTTACAAGCAGACCAATATCAGATCAGCCCGGACTATGTCCGTATAAGTATGGCGGCCGCCATTGAACTTGGGTTGAAGTCTGGGCGAATCGATCGTTGTAACTGCAATTGCATCAATCTTCTACAAAATTATCCAGAAGGTTGCTATGCCAACTGCACGTATTGCGGGCTTGCACGCGAGCGACCAGGTACGCCTGAAGAGAACACATTTATCCGTGTTGCTTGGCCGCTCTATCCTACTGATCTTGTAGCCGAGAAAATTGCTGAGCGTGAAGCGAGTGGCGGTGTGGGACGCGTATGTATTTCTCAGGTACAAGATCACCGTGCCTATGACGATCTTGTAGATATGATTCGCCGCGTTAAGCGCCCCGCGCCGCAAGTGCCCATGTCTGCTTTGGTGAGCGCGACCACTCTCAATGAGGAACGTCTGCACGTGATCAAAGAGGCAGGTGTGGACATCATCGGTATAGGTTTGGACGCGGTGACGGAGGAACTCTTTGAAGAGACTCGCGGAAGGGGAACGAAGGGTCCGCACAACTGGGATTATCACTGGCGCATTGTCCGTGCTGCACGTGATATTTATGGACCAATGAAAGTTAACTGTCACATCATTGTTGGGCTCGGTGAAAACGATCGTGAGCTCGTGGATATGTTTTATCAACTAAAGAAGGAACAGATCGCAGGTTATCTGTTTTCGTTCAACCCCGAACCCGGCACAGTCATGCAAGATTTGCCGCGTTCTCCCATTCATCGAATGAGACGTATTCAACTCGTAAAGCACTTGATCGAAAACCAGGAATTATCTCGTGAGGCTTTATCGTTTGATGTAGAAGGCAACATCTCGAGACTGGATGCGCCCGAAACCATGGTTGATGTGGCGGTCAACACTGGTTTGCCTTTCATGACCAACGGCTGTCCCGACCGTGCAGGTGAGGTCGCATGTAATCGCCCATACGGCTCATACCGCCCTGGCGAAGAATACCGTGATTATCCCTTCCAGCCAAATGCAAATGATTTGATCGTTATTCGTCAGCAAATGCGTTTGGAGGATGTCTGGGCGAATCTCAATCCTGTGAGCGCGTAAACTACATGAATCCAATCCGTCTCCTCAACCTGGGAGTCATCCCACCCTTGCAGACTCAATCTGGGTATCACGCACTGGCAGAGAATATGACACGTGACTCACAGGATGTCATTATTATTTGTCGTCCAAAGGCGCCCTATCTTTGTCTGGGATATCACCAGGTCTTTGAAAATACTTTTGATGCTGATGAATGTGAGCGGCGTGGATTGCCAGTCCTGCGTCGAAGGCTCGGGGGTGGTGCAACGTATCTCGACAGCAATCAACTTTTCTATCAATGCATTTTTCATCATACGCGCATGCCCGTCATGCTCAAAGATATTTATGCCCTCGGACTTGCCGCACCCGTGAATACATTGAAACGGCTCGGTCTGAATGCTGAACTGTGCGACACAAACGAAATCGAAGTGGACGGAAAGCGCATCGCAGGCACAGGCGGAGGACGGATCGGCGAAGCGTGTGTTGTGGTTGGCAATTTGCTCTTTGATTTTGACTTTGAAGCCATGACGGCTGTGTGGCGAATGCCATCATCTTCCTTTCGATACCTTGCAGAGCAGGCATTGCGGCAGCAATTGATAACACTCAATCAGCTTGCGATAACAGCGTCATTAGAAGAAATCACAGAGATGTTGATCGACGATTTTTCCAGAACCTTTAGGCGTCCCCTGCAAATGGATACATTGACTGCTGAAGAAATCGAATCTGCCAACGAAGCCGCGAAAGAACTGATCTCAGATGATTTCCTTGCGCTGCACAAGGAACGCGGAAACCTCGACCCGATGCGTTCCTTGAAGATCTCGGCACGAGCGTTCATTCACGCTGTGGAAGCTCGCGTGAATGACTACGATGTGCAGGGCAGTTTCTGGCTCTCGCAGGACGTGATCCAAATGGCGAAACTAGAATCGAATCCAACATATGAATGGCAAGGCATTGAAGAGAATCTCCGTGGTATTCCTTTCAAAGAATGGCAGGAACAAATCCATGTTTACTAAAAATTTTCTGAATGGAAAAGTGGCATTAGTTACAGGTTCTTCTCGCGGAATTGGGCGTGGGATAGCCATTGCATTGGCGGAAGCCGGCGCGGATGTAATTGTCCATTATGCGCGCAAGACCCTCATGGCACAGAGTGTGGTCAACGAGATTCAATCGATGGGGCGTCGGGCCATTGCTGTCAAAGCCAATTTCGCGGAGAAAGAAAAAATCGACGCGATGATGGATCATATCGAAGATATCTTTGGTGGAGTCGATATCTTTGTAGCCAATGCCGCGACAGGTGGGTTTCGTCCGATGCTGGAAACGAGCGATAAACATTGGGATTGGACGATGGATGTCAATGCCCGCTCGATCCTTCATTGTGTTCAACGACTCGCGCCGTATATGGAGCGTCGGGGCCGGGGGCGCGTCGTCACAGTGACTAGCCTCGGGGGAGTCCGAGCCATTCCTAATTACAGCGCGGTCGGCCTGTCGAAGTCTGTTGTTGAATCGCTGACAAGATACCTCGCAGTCGAACTCGCGCCGACGGGGATCATCGTCAATGCCATCTCGCCAGGGCTAGTGGAGACAGATGCCTTATCGAATATGAATATAGATGTTTCGTCCGCACTCGAACATGTGCGCCGCCGCAACCCGACCCGCCGCCTTGTCACGCCGCAGGATATTGGCAGGGTGGCAACATTCCTTTGCTCCGATGCG
>DASWEH010000678.1:0-8364 GCA_036394895.1 Anaerolineales bacterium | reverse complement strand
GTATCCAACCAGGAGAGCGAGCAGACCGTTGAACACGTTGTCGAAGATTTCGATGCAACGATGCCATCAAAATCACGACCCCGCCCTGAAACGCCTATTCGTAGACCGATGCCCGGCGAGCTCGATGAGACGCGCCCGCATTCGATCACAGAAGTCGCTGGACGTGTGATGCTCGAGCCAATTTCCCCCGGACTCTATAACCTGACCTATGCCTGTTTACTGGTGCCGCGTTTTAGTTCCCACTATCTGACCGGCGATATTGCAGATAAAGTTTCTGAATGGATGCCTCAAATTTGCATTGCCTTTGGCTGGCGTCTGGAGTATATGGCTGTGCGCCCCGAATATGTCCAATGGGTGTTGAACGTGCCGCCTGCAACTTCGCCAGGCTACCTAATGCGAATTATGCGGCAGCAGACCTCCGAAAAAATATTCACTGAATTTCCACGCCTGAAGAAGGAAAATCCGTCCGGTGATTTTTGGGCCCCAGGTTATTTAATCATGGGTGGTACACAACCACATCCACCACAACTGGTCAAAGATTACATCAAACAAACCCGCACACGACAGGGATATTCTCAACCAGCAAGAAGATAACCATTACCGTATTCTTCTCACAATGACATAATCTGCGCGGAGTATAATACCTCCGCGTTTCTATTTAATTCCGTAAGGGCGACTCTTCAGGATGTCTTACGCAAACTGATCTACGTAAGAACTGGGCGGGTCGCCCCTACCCAACAAATACCATTGGAATGGAACATGCCTTCTACACTTTACTTGATTGACGGACACGCACTCGCTTATCGCATGTACTTTGCATTGACTGCCGGTGGAAGCAGCACACGCTGGCAGACCTCCAAAGGAGAACCTACCGCGGGCACCTATGGTTTCGCCCGCGAGTTACTTCGTATTATTGAGCAGGAAAAACCCGATTACATCGCGGTTGCATTCGATACTGGCAAAACATTTCGGGATAAGATTTTTCCCGCCTACAAAGGTACGCGCGCCAAGATGCCGGATGATCTCAGCCCACAGATTGGGCGTATCCGTGAGCTGGTGGATGCGTTCAACATCCCACGGCTTGAAATGGAAGGTTACGAGGCAGATGATGTACTCGGCTCGATCGCAAGGATCGCCGCGGGACAAGGGCTGGGTGTCAAGATCATTACGGGTGACCGCGACCTGCTACAGCTTGTCAATGAGCGTACAGCCGTTTATCTGGCAGGCGATGACCAGAATTACATTACCGATGAAGATGTGATCAAAAAGCTCGGTGTTCGCCCGGCTCAGGTCGTGGATTACAAAGCGCTCGTCGGCGACAAATCCGATAACATTCCCGGTGTGGCAGGGATTGGCGAAAAGACCGCAATTTCATTGATTGAAAAATTTCAAACGCTCGATAATATTTATCAAAACATCGATCAGGTTGAAAACCGCTGGCGGAACAAGCTCGAGCAAAACAAAGAGAACGCATTTATGAGCCGCGAGCTGGCTCAGATCAAAACCGACCTGAATATCAAACTTGACCTTGAATACGCCAAAGCCCAAGAATGGGATGTTTCTAGGCTCGAATCCTTTTTCAAGGAATTGGAATTCCGTTCACTCCTCAAAACTCTTGACCGACTTGCGGGAAAAGATGGATCCGCAACGGCAGCGCCAGGAAAACCTGGCGAGCAGATGTCCATGTTTGCGAATGAATCCTCAGCCATTTACATGCCTGCGCCAACAACCGGTCTGAATATCGAAGTCAAAGTCATTGACACAAGTGAAAAGCTCGCTGACCTTGTCAAAGAACTCAACAAAGCAAAAGTAATTTCTTTTGATACTGAAACCACTTCCACAGAAGAGATGAAAGCGGAGATCGTCGGCATCTCGCTATCGATCAAAGAGGGTGAAGGCTATTACATCCCAATCGGTCACCGTGCAGGGACGAATCTTCCACTGGAGCAGGTTATTTCTGTGCTTAAAGCGCCCATGACGAATCCGAAAATCGGGAAGATCGCTCACAACGCCAAATACGACTTCATCGTTTTGGCAAGGCATGGATTGCGAGTCTCGCCCCTTACATTTGATACCATGCTGGCTGAGTTCATTCTTAACCCAGCCTCGCACAATCTCGGTTTGAAGAATCTTGCTTTTGTGAAACTCGGCGAAGAGATGACACATATCGAGGACTTGATTGGCAAGGGGAAGAAGCAGATTACTATGGATGAGGTAGTGATTGAATCCGTTGCGCCTTATGCAGTTGCAGATGCAGAAATCCCTTTGCGCCTCATGGCTCTGCAGATTGATGAACTGAAACGCGTCAACGGCGAAAAGTTACTTTACGAAATCGATCTACCTCTCACGCCTGTTCTGGCAGACATGGAGATGACAGGCATCTCGCTTGACCTGCCCTTCTTCGTAGAGACCTCCAAACGACTTGAGAAACGAATGTCTGAGATTGAAAAGCAGGTGTTTGACTCGGTTGGCAAGCCGTTCAATCTCAACTCCACCCAACAACTTTCAGATATCCTCTTCAATCGCCTTGGACTGGAACCACCCGATCGCGGTAACAAAACTGCCAGCGGACATTTCTCCACCTCAGCGGGTGTTCTTGACTTGTTACGCGGTAAACATCCGGTTGTGGATTTGGTGTTGGAACATCGTGAACTCTCGAAACTGAAATCGACTTATGTCGATGCGCTGCAAGCCGCGCTCAATTCAGAGACAGGTTGTGTGCATACCTCCTATAGCCAGATCGGCGCCGTGACGGGGCGCTTATCTTCCTCAGATCCGAATCTACAAAACATCCCGATCCGCACAGAAGAGGGTCGCCGTCTGCGCCATGGATTTATCGCGGGCAAAGGCAATGTGCTGCTCTCTGTGGATTACTCGCAGATCGAGTTGCGGATTGTCGCGCACATGGCTCAGGATGAAGGCATGTTAGCAGCCTTCCGGGCGGGAGAAGACATCCATGCTGCCACCGCAGCAGCTATTTTCGGTGTAAAACCTGATGTGGTGACCAAACAAATGCGGCGGCGTGCCAAAAGCATCAACTTCGGACTTATCTATGGGATGTCCGTCTTTGGTCTCACACGCTATACAGATCTGACACTGGCGGAAGCCGAGACCTTTGTCAAAGCTTACTTCCAGCAATTTCCCGGCATCAAAAATTACCTGGATGGAATCCGTAAGCTCGCCGCGCAGCAGGGATATGTTGAGACTCTGCTCGGGCGCCGACGCTACTTCCCAGCGCTGCAGAGTAAAGCCAACGTCCAGGTGAAGAATCGTGAAGAACGTGAAGCCATCAACGCGCCAGTACAGGGTACCGCGGCCGACATCATGAAGATCGCCATGTTGAATATCCCCTCTGCCTTGAACCAAGCTGGTTTGAAAGCCAAGATGCTTTTACAGGTACATGATGAACTGGTTTTTGAATGTCCAAAATCTGAATTGAAAGAAACGGCGCGCGTTGTTCAGGAAGTCATGGAAAACGCGTTTCCTTTGAGCATTCCCCTTTCCACCGAAGCACGCTACGGTGCGAATTGGGGTGAAACTAAGTCGATTTCAGAATAAACCATTTGTAGGGGTAACTCAAAATCCCTCTACGTTATAATAGCACCCATGCCCGGACGAGAAGACATTTTCCAAAAGTCAATGAATGAAGGCCATTCCGCTGCCTGGGATCAGGAATGGGGAAAAGCGGCAGTGGCCTATCGTAAGGCACTGCAAGAGATGCCGGATAACCCCAAGGCTCTCAACAGTTTGGGGTTGGCGTTGTTCCAACAGGGCAGCTATGAGGAGGCACTTCAAATTTACAAACGCGCCGCGCAAGTATCACATCAGGATCCCTCTCCGATGGAAAAACTTGCGCAGTTGTTTGAACGGACAGGTCACCTCAAAGAAGCAGTTGAAGCAGCTTCCAGAGCCGCCGAGCTCTTCCTCAATCAGCGGGATGTGGATAAAGCCATCGAAAACTGGGTGCGGGTGACCATGCTCGACCCTGATCATGTGATGGCACATTCCCGCCTCGCTCTCGCTCACGAACGTCTCGGTCATAAAGCGCGGGCAGTGACCGAATATATTGCGGTTGCCAGTCTCGTCCAGCGCACCGGCAACATCCAAAAAACTGCGGAACTCGTGAACAAGGCATTGCAAATCATGCCCGAAAGTGAAGAAGCGCGACAGGCGCTTACGATTTTACGTAGCGGACAATTACTGCCGAAGCCCTTGCGCCCTAAGGGAGCGACAGCGCCTATTGCGATGGCTCAAGTGAAACAATTGGATCGACCCAAAAAAGAGACCGATTCAGGACTGGACCCAATCGCGGAGGGGCGTAAAAAAGCATTGACCCGTCTGGCAGAGATCCTCTTCGAGTATTCAACCGATGACGGTCAGACCGTGCAGGCGCGGCGTGGCTTGCAGGCACTCATGCGCGGCACGGGCCAACTTTCCATGCAAGCCTCTGAACAGACCAAGGTGGTCATGCACCTTGGTCAGGCCATCGATGCGCAGACAAAGAACAACGAGAATCAGGCTGCTGAAGAACTGGAACACGCGCTCGAAGCGGGATTCAATCACCCTGCTCTTTATTTCGATTTGGGTCTACTCCGTTCAAAAGGAGATCGGCTCGAGTCGTCTGTGCGTCATTTGCAACATGCCGTCAAACATCAGGACTTTGGTCTTGCGGCGCGTCTGTTGATGGGTCAAGTCAATCAAAAGCTTGGAAGGCTGGGTCCTGCATCTCTTGACTATCTCGAAGCGTTGAAACTCGCAGATGCGATGGTCGTCCCGGCTGAGCAATCCGACGAGATTCGCCAGATGTATGAGCCGCTCATCGAAGCCCAGGCGAACCAAACAGATGAAGTTGCGCTCAAACGTCTGTGTGACAATATCAACGAGATGCTCATGCGCAAAAATTGGCGGGATCATTTATACAAAGCACGCGAGCAAATGCCAAAGTCACAGGATGGCGATATGCCCATGCCGCTTGCAGAAGTGATCATCCAGGCACAGTCCAGTCAAGTTCTCGAATCGATCAATCATGTTCACCAGCTTGCGCGTGCCGGGCAATTGCGCTCTGCCATGGAAGAAGCTTTTTATGCGCTGACCTTTGCTCCCACCTACCTGCCCCTCCACACGTTGATGGGCGATCTTCTGGTGCGTGAGAGCCATACCGAAGAAGCCATTGCCAAATTCAATACGATCGCGGAAGCCTATAGTGTCCGCGGCGAAGCAGTTCAAGCGGCAAAATTACTACGCCGCGTCCTTCAACTCGCGCCCATGGATATGGTTGCGCGTCAAAAACTGATCGACCAGTTGGCCTCACGCGGACAGATGGATGATGCTATCCGTGAATACCTGGAACTCGCAGATATTTATTATCGTCTCGCTGAACTGGATATGGCCCGCAAAACCTATACGACCGCGCTGCGCGTGGTGCAGCAAGCCAACGCGGACCGCAACTGGAACATTCACATCCTGCAGCGCATGGCAGATATTGACATGCAACGGTTGGACTGGAAGCAGGCTATCCGCGTCTATGAACAGATCCGTACCCTGCGCCCGGATGATGAAGGCATGCGAAAGAATCTGATCGAGCTTAGCCTGCGAATGGGACAGTCTGCGCAAGCCAACGCCGAGATCGAAAGCTATCTGACCTATCTGCAGACTCATGGCCACAGCGAGCAGGGCATCAAATTTGTAGAAGAATTGCTCATTGAACGCCCGAATGATCCTGTGCTGCGCCGCGCACTTGCGCAACTCTATCAGCAGGCAGGCAGAGTGGAAGATGCGGTGGCACAGCTCGATTCAGTGGCTGAGTCCCTGTTGAGTACTGGCAAAAAGGAAGAGGCAATGGTGGTGATCAACCAGATCCTCCTGATGAGACCGCCGAATTCCGATCAGTACCGCCAATTGTTGATGCAGCTTCAACAACAGTAGATTTTTACCCGTCACGAACATGTGACGGGTTTTGTTTAGATGTCGTTGCGAGCGCTCTTCGCGAAGCAACATCTGTATGATTTGCCTAGCAAATCACGTGCGGTGCCAGTGTCTCCTCTTTAATAGGTAGTCTTCTCAACAAGGAGACTGCCTCTAACTGGAGATTGCTTCGTCGCAGCGAACACTCCTCGCAATGACATGCAAGTGCTATAATCCCAGCGATTTCGTTTTTGGAGAGAACATCTTATGTATCAAACTCATTGGGAAAACACCGGTGCTCTGAACCGCGAGAACGCCGGTACCTTGCGTAACCGCGCCGTGATGAATTGGCTCTTCCTCTTTGCTTTCATCGTGGCGTTTCTTGTCCTCTTCGGAGGATTTGTCCGCCTCACCCGTTCTGGTCTTTCCATTACCGAATGGAATCCAATTAGCGGAAGCGTTCCGCCTATTGGCGAGCAAGCCTGGCAGGAGGAATTTGCAAAATACCAGGGTACCCCTGAATTCAAGCAGATCAATTTCAACATGACGCTGGAAGAATACAAATATATCTTCTACATCGAATGGATCCATCGCTTCATTGCGCGCCTTGCAGGACTTGTGTACGCCATCCCTGTTTTTTATTTCCTGTTCACAAAGAAAATTCCCTTTAAAGAATTTGGGATTTACTTCGTAATGGGATTGCTCTTCATCGCCCAGGCGTTTGCAGGTTGGGTTATGGTTGCCAGTGGACTCGTGGACCGTCCCTCTGTCAGTCATTTCAATCTGACGATTCACTTATTGCTTGCGCTGTCGTTGCTTTGCTTGAGTCTTTGGACCGCCTTTGGACATAAATATGGCTTCCCAAGTAAAAATAAAAATGCAAAATGGTCCCTACCATCCAAGATCGCCTTAATTTCATTCATCTCGCTCATCATCCAAATTTCATATGGTGGCATGACCGCCGGACTCAAGGCTGGTCATGTATCGGATACTTGGCCGCTCATGTTTGGCAGATTGATTCCGCCGAACCTATTCAGTTCATTGATAAATATTTTTGAAACCCCACAAACGATTGTCTTCATCCATCGCTGGTTTGCATTCGCGGTATTGATTGCAGTTACTGCGCTTTATTTTGCCGCCCGAAAGCAAAGCAATTCCGTTGAAATCAGGAATGGATTAACTTGGCTGCTTGGGTTAGTCGTCTTTCAAATTGTTCTTGGCATCTTGACTGTTATTCTTCACGTGCAAATTGCGATCGCACTGGCTCATCAAGCCGGTGCGTTGTCCCTTTTTGCGCTGATGATTTACTTTATTCATCGTTTGAGGGCAATGGATTCTGTGTGATAAAACAAAACGCGGCTGAGCATATACTCTCAGCCACGTTTCTACTGTATCCCTTTTATCTTTCTCTATAGCCGGATACTAGCTAATATAGTAAGTCTAGTCACATAAACATCTACCAACACATCGAACGTTGACCAACAAAAGGTCTCTGGCGATAGCAATTCCGAATTACTGGCAGTCAGGCAGCGGCGACGGGAAAGCAGTATTGAATGTATTATCGCTCCAGCAATTTCCAGTTCCTGACATATCCCACAGCAGGTCGCCTGGCGGAAACGGGGCAAGCTTTGGATCAGGATTGCTGCCGTTTTCCACCACTACATTGTCAATGATTTCATTGTAATCGGGGAAAGGATCGATGCGTGGATCTAGGGAGGCTAATGCTGGAGGAAGCTGCACAACGGCAATCCCGACACTGTTGTTTCCCACCACCCTGTTATCCTTTACCATCACATGATCAGCACCGAAAATGATAAGCCCGGAGCCACTCGGAAGTTGCGAGAGAACGTCCTCTGGATCAGTCACAGGGTTCACGCGATTGTTATTGTCAAATGTATTATCGATGATCTGTATATCCGTAGTGACAGTCAGCGTGAGGCCCGGAAGAACTACCGCTGTCATGCCAATCGTGTTCTCAGTAGCTCTGTTATCCTTGACAGTGATATTGGAACTAACTTCAAGATTGATCCCCACAGTACAGTCGCTGACATAGTTATCCTTAATCACTGCATCCTGTGACTGACCGATATAGATACCAGTATCACTTGAGCCGGATACTTGATTGGCACGAATCAACCCATGAGAGGAAAGGATGGGAAAGATTCCGTATTCCTCATTATTAATGTATTTTCCATCTTGTAACTGGTAATCATCCACTCGAATGAGGATGACGCCGTTCCTGCGGTAATTTCGAATCTGCAATCCAGTGAGTCTGAACCCATTGATCCTAGTGGAGGGAGACGATGACCTCACTGTGATTCCTGAGCTACCAGGCAAGCCAGTCCCATCCAGGATGGCGCTGCTTTGCCCCTTGATCGTAATGTTATTCTTGGTAACAAGCACATTCTCGCGATAGATGCCCGGCGGAACTCGAATGATGTCACCCGGATGAGCAGCATC
>DASWEH010000677.1:0-3618 GCA_036394895.1 Anaerolineales bacterium | reverse complement strand
GTTGGTCACAACAAATGGCGAGAAGGCTGTCGGCGATACCAACGTGGGAGCATCATCATTAGTGAAGCCAACTATGCCAATCTTCACACCTCCAACGGTGAACACTTGGCTCTTCGACCACTCGGCCGGCGGATCGCTCGTGGCTGGGTCGATAACGTTTGCTGACACATAGGGGAAATTCGCCAGAGGGATAAGCGTATTGCGCAGATAGGCTGAGCCCTTGTCGAAATTATGGTTGCCAAGGCCATCCGCGCTGAAGCCCATCGCGTTCATCAACTCAATCGTCGGTGTATCTCCAAAGAATGAGGAAATCGGCGGCGTTGCACCCACTGAATCACCAGCCGCGACGGTCAATGATCCATTTGGCGCCTCTGACCGATAGAGATCGAACCACGGTTTGAGGAAGGCAGAACCTCCGATTGTGAAGACTGGGTTGACACCAGGCGTTGCAAGGTTATCCGCTGCTTCAGTGAGCGGAACCAGCTGTCCATGATAATCACTGATGTCGAGGATCGTGATCTCTTTATATTGCGCGGCGTTTGCTGTGAGATTGTAGAGAATACGACCGCGCGCATTCTGCGGACCCGGTATACCCATCAAGAAAGCCAGAGTGGGCGCGAGGTCAACGGCGCGTACCCCAGAGATAGGATTCTGATGAACAATTCCTGGACCAGCAGCGACAAATGTCGCGTGCATATTGATGTTGTGAGCAAGATCGACAAGATTGGGCAAATAACCGTGCTGGCCAAAGAATTGCGAGAAGGCGATCCGTTGACCGGGTGTGGCCGCATCGAATTGATATGGTGGTCGCAAAACAACCACAACATCACCACTACGATTGGGATGCAGCGAATCACTGCCATCTACATTTCGCAACTCTTCCTTCAGCATGACCCTCGCTACAACTTGCGCGCCAGGATGAGCAGGATCCGTTAAATTATTGAAAGCGTTGACAACTGCGGTTCGCACCTGTGCATAAGTGGTTCCGGTTGGCAGTGTGGTATTTACATAAATCTGAGCGGTACCACCTGCCCAGCAAGCTTTAGTAAGGTCATTCGCTGCAGCGCCGCAGTTACTTGCAGTGCTGCCACTACTCGCTGAAAGGGAGGTGCCATTGACTTGGTTATCAAACAAAACTTTTCGAGCGTTGACCGCATACCACTGCGGCGCAAAGCCATGATCGGAAGCCGCGAAGGTTGTGGGATTACCGCCCATAAGCGATCGCGCAAGTGCCAACTTGACATCTGCTTCATGATAGGCACTGCGGATATATTCTTCGCGGATGGCAATACGGTTGTCTTTGATGCCATCACCGTTATCGTCATCGTAGTATGGGTTTGGATTGCCATCAATATCTGTCGGTGTTACCAAAGCCATGAACTGATGTGAAAATTCGTCTGTCACTGGATAACCCACGAAAGCAATATCCGTATTCGGTTGGAGAGTTCCCAGGATGAAGTTCATATAAGCATCTGCGGATGCTTTTTCAAGGTCGCGTCCTTGCTGTACGTAGGTTTCCTCATCAATGATGCGTGCTTCAAGAGGAGCAAAGTCAGCGGAGATGAAGGTCGGGAAAGTATCGGCAAGATAACTCTCAAGATTTCCACCAGGCAGCGCCGCGCATGCCGCTAATCCACAGGTCGCAATGACACGCTCAACCGAAGTGAAGTACAGTTTGAAGGAGGAAAGATCAGGGGCAAGCGAGATGAGCTTGGTATAGAAGCCAGCTGTCTGTCCTGCGCGCGAGCCAATCAAACCATCTGCTCCTCTCAACTTGATTTCCTTGAAATCACCAACGGCGAGATCTACTGAAGCTTGACTTCCGTCCTTCGCGGCAGCACTACGTACAAGGATTGCATGGTCATAAGCGGCTGTGCCATTTACAACACTATCATAAAGATAAATATCGTAAAGACGCGTTGGGTTATTCGCGGCAAAAGTCGTTGCTACCGTGAGTTGAGTTTGTTGAGCTGGAGCAGCCGGGTCACCCGCAGGAACGTTGCTCCAGCCGCTAGCGGGAGCGAACCCGGCCACTTGATAGGATATACCAAATGCCGCGGCGCCAGCCTGCTCGGTCGCGTTGAGTGGAGCGGCCAATACACCACGAGTTGAGAAGAAGTTGACGAAGTCAACCGTTGGACCAGCGATATTGCTCTGTACTCCGCCAACCCAGTCTATTTGTGCCACTTTCTTCCCGGCGCGTTCTGCAGCCGCAGCCAACGTGTCCGCCTGCAAAGTGCCAGCCAAGGAGAAGGAAGTTCGGTTATTGAAGTTCCCTTCACCCGTGCGATGATACGTATTATTCGTTGATCCATGCTCGCCTGGATAAGTACCGGTCATCATCGTATACCATCCCACACCAGTGTTCGGCGGGAAGGCCTGGACCATTCCATTATCCCCACGTACGCCCGAAGCCATTAATGCAGCGTAGGTTGGCATTGCGCCCGCTGCGGCATACTGCTCCATCAAATCGGGGCGCATGCCATCCGACGAAAAGAAGATCACTTTACTTGTAAGAGCTGTTGCATTGGCTGGCGCATTTTCGGGCGCAGCCAGCGCCCCTGCCGGAAGAACCAACAGAGAAAGGATCAATAGAACTGAAAACAAACGAAGCAGAGGAATACGATGTGAGGCTCTGCTTCGTAGGATCGTAATCAATTTAAGCATTATTATTCTCTCCTCTGGAATACTTGATATGAGATCGAACTGCAAGCACGGGCAAATGCGCAGCCGCTCCTCCGCGTTGGATCAAATATGTTTTGCCCATCACACCACCTTTCACCCAGTTACCGCTTGTCTCATAATTTACTAAACTTTTGGAGCAAATTGCAGGCTGGGTTTCGCATGTCCAACATGCGTGCGGCACTCTGTAATAAAGGGTCATCTACACAATACTTGACTTGCCGTAAAAAGGAATAATACAAAGTTTATTCTAATCATCTCAATAAAGATAGTCAATAAATTTTGCCAGCAATAGGTTACAGCCGCCCGTCAAAGATAAACGATAAGTTGAATCAATCGCAGACGTATGAGAATCCCCGTGGATTTGAGCTGGCAGCTTGTCGGAGAACCACAGTGGCGGGCATTTTTTACCGCGAAGAACGCCAAGAAAACCTTTAAAACTTCGCGTGCTTCGCGCTCTTTGCGGTTCAACCTGGCTTTTTTTCGCGCGATGCACTGCTCTCCGACAGCCTGCTAGTTTCACCACGGAGACACTGAGTCACGGAGTTTTTTATTCTCCGTGTCTCGGTGATTCAGACCCATTTGGTTTCGGCTTGTCCGAGTTAGGTACTCCTGTCTTTTTTGCGTAACAGTCAACGGGAAAGTGCGGTTATATTTAAAAGATGACTTTGCTTACGTTCTTGAGAGTTTGACTTACAGGAGAAAAGAATGGAAAAGAAATCTGCTTTAGAATCCACACTCATAGAAGAATTTGTGGGCAAATCACATAGTGACTTTGAGGGCGTAAAAGAATTGCTCGCGCAGGAACCTGCTTTGATCGATGCCGCCTGGGATTGGGGCGGAGGAGATTGGGAAACCGGTCTGGGTGCCGCGGCGCACATGGGCAGAAGCGACATCGCAAATTACCTCCTCGAACATGGTGCGCGCCTCGATCTC
>DASWEH010000676.1:0-17851 GCA_036394895.1 Anaerolineales bacterium | reverse complement strand
AACCTGACTCCTGTGATGAGCACGCGCGCATTGCACGAAGGAGTCATCATTGGAGAAGTCCCGATTCCATATAGCGAGCGTGTCGGCCGGTCGAAGCTGAATGTCATTCGTGATGGCCGTATCTTCCTGCAAAGCATGGTTTGGACGGTATTGTCTTATAACCCCGTCAGGATTCTGGGCATGATCGGTTCGCTTGGAATTGGAATTGGTCTTCTTGTATTCGTTGGTATTGTGATAGCCAGACTACAGGGCATTACTACACTTGGACCCTGGGGAGTTGGCGCGCTATTCTTGGCATTGATTTCTTCGATTGCGGGCATCAACCTATTTGCCCTGGGCGTAACATTCAATTATCTTGTATCGCTTTTCTATAAAAAGCCGATCCGGCAGGGATTATTTGGTAATCCCATCTTCAAGACCCCCCTCGATGTGCACTTTGGCTGGGTCGGGATGATTTCGACACTGATTGGGCTTGGGATAGGTTTGGTCTCTCTGGCGTTGGGTGTACAAGGTTGGGAGATTGGACGTCTGTGGTTTTATTTGTTGAGTAGTGCCTTATTGTTTTTGGCTGGTATCCAACTGGTTATCTACTGGTTATTACTTCGCATTTTGGAAGAATTAAGTCAACGGGACCTCATGACGAAACACGACATGGGTTTAAGCTAATCGTTATTCGTAGTATTTGTATAGAGAAAGGTGACGCAAATGACGTCAAATCAATCCTCATCTGTTAATGTTGGAAGCCGATTAACACTGAAGCTGCATAAGGCGAATTATCCCAACGCGGACGCCATCGTGCGAAAGGGTCTTCTTTCCGCTCCTCTCTCAGAGGATGCAGTGGATATTATGCTTGTTAATCCTCCCACACCCGATGGTGGACTATGGATCCGTACCCAGCATCGGGTGGGACGTCGCACGCGTGAGAACATGGTCTGGCCCCAAGTCTCCCTGGCGCAAATGGCCGCTCTGCTGCACCCCGCCTATAAGGTCAAGGTGGTGGACTGTAACGCGGAACGCATGGGCTGGCCCGAATTCACCAAATTGCTGGATAAGTATCAACCTAAATATTACCTGACGCAACTCACCGCGCCGACTCTGGAAAACGATATCTATGGATGTTTTTTGGCGCGCGCGCGCGGGGCCAAGACGGTTGCCTTTGGCACGCATATTACACCCATCCCGCTGGAGACGATGCGACCCTATCCCAGCCTAGATTTTGCCCTCGTCGGTGAACCGGACCTGACCATCCGCGATCTCCTGGATCATCTTGAAGGCAGGATTGATCAACGCTCGCCCGAAATCGTGAAAATTTTTGAAAAGCACGATCCGAACTACAAACCCTCCTTCGATGAAGATGGCAGCCTGAACATGCATGGCATAAAGGGGATTGCCTGGCGCAAAGGCGATGACATTTTTCTTAACTTTCCGCGTCCCTTTGTGGCCGATCTGGACGATATGCCGATCCCTATGCATGAATTATTGCCTTTGCAGTCGTATCGGATGCCATTGATCAAAGGACCGTTCACATTTATCGTCACCAGCCGTGGCTGTCCTGCGGGTTGCACCTACTGTATCAAACACGTGAGTTATCAATTCTCCACGCGTCTTCGGTCCCCAAAGCTGATACTGGAAGAGCTTTGGTATCTGAAACGTCTGGGAATCAATAATATTCACATGTATGCTGACCTGTTCACAGTGAACCGGGATCAAGTCGTCGAACTGTGCAACTTGATGATCGCGGAAAAGATTGGGATCAAATGGACCTGCAATAGCCGGGTGGACTTTGTGGATGAGGAGATGCTGAACCTGATGGGCAAGGCAGGCTGCAGGTTAATCTCATGGGGTATCGAAAGCGGCAACGAGCAGATTCTGAAACACGCCCGCAAAGGTGCATACCCAGACAAGGCTGAGCGTGCCCTGCACTGGGCAAAGAAGGCGGGCATTATGAATTGGGGCTATTTCATCATTGGTTTGCCCGGCGAAACTGAAGAGACAATCCGTCAGACGATCGATTTCTCCAAGAAACTGCCGCTTGATATTGCTCTGTTTCATGTCGCCGCCCCCTATCCTGGAACGCCGTTCTTCTTTGAAGTGGTAGAGAATAATTGGTTCCGCCCGGGCACCCGCTGGGAGCAAGTGGATATGGATAAAGGGACAGTGCTGGATTATCCAAATTTGCCAGCAGAGCGATTGCTTTATTGGCAAAAGCGGGCATTCCGTGAATGGGCGTTGCGGCCCAGGCCAGCGTTCACCTACCTAAAGATGCTGCTGTATGACTGGTCTACCATGAAGACCGCATTGAATGTCGGTCTGCAACACCTGTGGTGGGCCTCTTCTGACGAAGGCGCACCAGTCGGGGGGGCTGGATAACGGGATCTGCCCAGGCGGAGATTCAGATTGTTGCGTCAACTCGTATCCGATCGATGGTTTGCTCTGGCTGACTTAGTCCTGGTCTCCTTGAGTGGATGCCTTTGGATATTCAAACCAGAAATTGCAATCTTACCGGTCATCATTCTGGCTATGCTTCCCTGGGTGGTTCGGTTAACAGCTGGATTATTTCCTTTCCGGCGCACTGCTCTTGATCTTCTTGTGCTCACATTTCTGGTGACGGGCTGGGTTGGCTATTGGGCAGCTTATGACCCGGAAGCTGCCTGGACCAAAGTGTGGCTGATTTGCTTTGCCGTTCTCCTCTACTATGCCTTGGCTAGTCAGCCCACCGAAAATCTGGAGCTCGTCTGCATATTGTTTTCTTGCATTGGCCTTGGTGTATCGATTTATTTCTTTTTGGCACATGATTTTGTCGCGCAGCCAAGAAAAGTGGAAATTGTGAACGAAATCGGTCGTTGGATCATGGCAATGAGACCTCAGTTCGGATGGACAGCCATTCACCCAAATTATGTGGCTGGCATTGCCGCTATTACGACTCCCTTTACTCTGTATCCATTGATACAGCCGACGAAGAACGGGAAGGGCATTTCCATTTTCCTACATATCTTCATGATACTAGGATTGGGCATGGCTCTGTTGGCGGTTTTCATGGCAACCTCACGCGGAGTTCTCATGGCGATTGCCAGTGCGTGCGGTGTTTGGATTCTCTGGCAGATCATCGATCATATTCACGTGAGCCACTCGCTTCGTCACAAAGTCGTTTTTCCGGCCCTGGTCCTTTTCTATCTCTGTGCGGTCGCTCTATTCTTATACATGGGTCCTGCAAACGTGGGCTATGCATCCACGGGTTACTCCTATAGCACAGGCAGCCGTGCTGAGCTGTTTGGCCGCAGCCTGTCTCTGGTTTTCGACTTTCCCTTTACGGGTGGAGGACTCGCTGCATTCCCAGGGTTGTATTCCTATTACATGCTTGGCATTCCGTTCCTTAATGTGATCAACAGTCATAACTTATTTCTGGACGTTGCGATCGAACAGGGACTGTTAGGCGGGCTGGCGTTTCTGGTGATTTTTCTAGTGAGTATCTGGTGGATGGCAAGCGAGATTGCAAAAACGAAATCGCCAGCCAGGCGAAGGTATGGCTGGCTCCTACTCCTCGCGCTGATCATTGCTTTCGTCCATGGGATGGTCGATGATTATCTCTACAACGGAAGTGGTACACTCTTGGCGCTGACCTTAGTGGGCTTTTCGAGTGCGCTTCAACCGGAGTATGGCCGAACTGCTTTTCCCAAAAATTATCGGCTCTTCGTTCTGGTAGTTCCAGTATTGATTGCCCTCATTATGACAAATCCAAATCGATTTCGGGCTGCGTGGTACGCGAATCTAGGTGCAGTTCAGATGTCGCAAGTGGAGCTCAAGGACTTTCCAACCGGTCAATGGGCAACTTCCGAGATTGTGCCTCGCCTAGAAATGGCAGACACCTTGCTTCATACTGCGCTTCAATCTGATTCCAGTAACCAGACGGCCAACTACCGCCTTGGTCTGATCTCCATGCTGCGCCGGGATTTTAAAACAGCAACAGCGAATCTCGAAACGGCCTATCAGGAGGAACCTAACCATCGGGGCATTATCAAGAGCTTAGGATATTGTTATGTCTGGCTCGGAGACATGGACGAAGCTCAGCTATTACTTAAGCGGATTCCTGAAGCACAGTATGAGATGAGCGTCTACATATGGTGGTGGGGGACACAGGGCCGGCCCGATTTGTCCCAAAATGCATCGATAATGACTTCCCGGCTGGATCCATCTTCACAATAAAACAGGGTAGACAGGCTTTTTCGTTGATGAGAATCAGGCATATTCACCCTGTTTTTGTAGGATTGATAACAGTCCCATTGATGGGCTCTGTGTTAGGTAATCAAAACCGTTCCTAAATCAGGAGCACAATCATGAGAGTCATGCCTATTTTTGGAACGCGACCGGAGGCGATTAAGTTAGCTCCTGTGATTACCGCTTTGGCTAACGACCTCGGTTTTGAGACCATTGTGGTGGTCACTGCACAGCATCGCGATTTACTTGACGGTGTGCTTAACCTCTTTGGTATCAAGCCCGATATAGATCTTAATCTTATGCGCCATAACCAGTCTCCTACCAGCGTGGCCGCCGCCATCCTAGTCGGTCTGGAGCCTGTCTTGGCGGTGCATAAGCCGGACTGGGTGCTTGTACAGGGAGATACAACGACGGTAATGGCGGCCGCCATTGCTGCCCATTACGCTCAGATTCAAGTCGGACATGTAGAGGCTGGTCTGCGCAGCTATGATCGAGCCAATCCATTTCCCGAGGAAATGAATCGAGTAGTAACAGGACACATCAGTGACTTGCACTTTGCACCAACCGCTCGCGCTCGAGATAATCTACTTCGTGAGGGTATTGATCCCAACATCGTCATCGTCACGGGTAACACGGTAATTGATGCGTTGCTAACGGCTTGCAAATCGTCGTGGACTCCTAATCACGGCAGCCCTTTGGCGGCGTTGCCACTGAACCGTCGCTGGTTGCTGGTAACAGCTCATCGGCGTGAGAACTTCGGCCAGCCTATTAGAGATATTTGCCAGGCGTTAATCCGCCTAGCCAACCGTGGTGATACTCATATTATCTATCCGGTTCACCCGAATCCAAACATCCAAGGCCCAGTTTATGAACTGCTAAGCTCTCACCCTGCCATTACCTTAACTCCGCCGCTGGAGTATCATCCCTTAGTCTGGCTCATGTCTCGTTGCGAACTGGTTCTGACCGACTCGGGCGGAATTCAAGAAGAGGCTCCGAGCTTGGGCAAACCTATACTCGTGATGAGAAAAACAACTGAGCGACCAGAAGCAATTGAGGCTGGAGCTGCTAAACTGGTAGGAACGGTCCCCGACTGCATCGTGACTGAAGCATCTAGGCTTCTTGATAATCAAAGAGCATACGAAGATATGGCCCATGCGATTAATCCATACGGTGATGGGCACGCAGCGGATCGTATTTTAGCTGCTCTGCGCGGTGACTTTGGGGCAGCTGGGTGGGACAAAGTTACGGTCAAGGCGTAGACTACTGAAGGATTTGGATAATGTTTATCGACAGTTTGCCTAGGATCTGAGCATGCGAATCGCCTATATTGTTCCTTATGTTCCAAATCCAATTCGAACCCGTTCGTACAACTTGATAAATCAACTGGCCTCTTTGGGTCATGAAGTCGCAGTCTTCACGCTTGGATCAAGCAAGGGGGATCTGATTGATGCACAAGGCCTCAAGGGCCATTGTCGTGAAGTGTATTATTACTCCCAACCGGTTTGGCGTTCGTTGTTGAATAGTGCAGCTGCTCTTCCCTCGAGGAGGCCACTTCAATCTGTGTATAGCTGGCAACCTGCCATGGCTCGACAAATTGCCCAACGTGCTTCTCGAAACGAATTTGACATCGTACATATTGAACATTTAAGAGGTTCACGCTTTGGCCTTTTCTTGAAGTCGAAATTGCCGAACATGCCGGTCGTCTGGGATAGTGTCGACTGTATTAGCCATCTGTTTCAACAGGCGGCAAAGCAGAGCCGCAGTTTCTTTGGCAGATTCATGACACGCTTTGAGCTTACCCGAACCAGAAGAGCGGAAGGGGATTTAGCTTGCCGGTTCGATCATATGCTTGTCACAGCCCCTTCTGATCGGAATGCTTTGCTTGGACTTGTCCCTCTGGGGAAGAGCCCATCGGAGATTTCTGTTCTGCCCAATGGAGTTGATCTGGAGTACTTCCATCCCAGCGCTGAATTTCAACGAGATCCTGAGACAATCATTTTTAGCGGCAAGATGAGTTATCACGCGAATATTTCGATGGCGAAATATCTGGTTGAAGAGATCATGCCGCGTATTTGGAAATTTCGCCCAGCCGCGCGTCTGTATATTGTGGGTAAGGATCCTGCTCCAACGATTAAAAAAATGACGCGAAATCCTCTGATTACAGTGACGGGAACAGTAGATGACATCCGCCCCTTCCTGTGGCGCGCAACGGTCTCGGTTGTTCCACTTCTGTACGGAGCAGGCATTCAAAACAAGATATTGGAGGCGATGGCAACCGGGACCCCCGTCGTGACCACCTGCCAAGCTCTTTCGGCGCTTCAGGCACAACCAGGAAAAGATCTTTTCGTTTCTGATGACCCTGATGGCTTTTCACAGGCGGTATTGCAGCTGCTTGCAAATCGAGACCTTCAGCAGCAGACTGGTGCTGCTGGAGTGACATATGTCAGAACTTTTCATAGCTGGGCTTCGATTGCTTCTCAACTCGTGAATATCTATCAACAAATTCTCGACAGCAATTCTGGATAGGTAGCAGATATATTGCCTTCGCGTAAGCATGTTTAGCATCGAAGGAAAACGGTAGTCATAAGTAGGTGTAGCTCGCCCACATGATCCCGTGAGCCACATCGAAGCACTTGGCTCTAATTCGGTTAAAAACAGATTTGGAAAATGAGAAGGGGTATTCAGATGTATCCAAGTCAACTCTTCACCTGTTTTCATAGTTTCTGAATATATACCGGGCATGTGTCCCGGAGGCGAACCGTCTCTTACAAAAACAAACCAGGCCGGTTCTGTTCTTTTGGCTAATTTACTTTTGCATTGGCAAGAATTCAGGCTGGATTTCATTGAATTGCTCTATCGCTGTTTTTACCTGTTATGTGAGGACTCATATCACATGAAAATATTGATGATTTCCCCTCAGCCTTTCTTTGAACCCCGCGGCACTCCAATCAGCGTCTATCAACGCCTGGAAGCGCTCTCGGCCCTTGGGCATGAAATCGATCTGGTTACGTACCATGTTGGTAAGGATGTCGAGTTTCCGAATGTAAAGATTCACCGGGTGAGGAAGGTCAAAATGATCCAGCATGTCCGTATTGGACCTTCCAGGGCCAAAATTTTGCTGGATGTTTTGGTGTTCTTTAAGGCCATTCAACTGTTGTTGGGGAAACGTTATGATGTGATTCATTCCCATGAGGAGGCCTCCTTTTTTAGTATGTTCTTGGCATGGATTTTCCGCACCCGTCATCTTTACGATATGCATTCAGTATTGTCCAAGCAGCTGGGTAATTTCAATTTTGGGAATAAACCCATTTTTATTAAGATCTTTGGTGTCTTGGAAACGATGGTGCTGAAAACCTGTGATGCAGTGATCACTGTGGGAACAGACCTCGAAAAATATGTCAAAACAGTCGGATCTGATATCCCGGTGGTAATGATCGAGAATATTGCATTGCAAGCCTATCAAACCTCTGTTCAGCCGGACGATGTAGAACAACTAAAGAATAAGCTTGATCTCGATGGCAGACTGCCAATTGTTTATACCGGCACCTATGAGCGTTACCAGGGCTTGACTATGGCGCTGGAATGTGTGGAAATCGTTGCGAAACAGTATCCAAGGGTGATCTTTATCTTTGTCGGCGCGAAAAATCAGCAAGCCAGAGAGTGGACTGAGATCGCCCGAGAAATGAACCTGCAGGAGCATGTCCTGTTTTTAGATGTTGTTCCTCCCGCCGAATCCATGGTGTACCTTGCCTATGCCGCGGTGTTGATTTCTCCCCGCCTGGATGGCACAACGACCCCATTAAAAATTTATAGTTATCTTCATGCAAACAGACCGATCGTTGCCACAAATATCACAGCCCACACCCAACTACTGAGCCCAGAGACCGCGGTTCTTGTAGAACCAAACAAGGACGCCTTTGCCGAGGGAATTCTTCGTGTGCTGCGTGACCCCGAACTTGCAGAATGTATCGCAAAAAATGCACATGAATTCGCTAAGGAGAAGTTTAGTCACCAAGATTACATCTCAAAAGTCAACCAGATTTACCAATCGCTTTCATCGGTTCTGGAAGCCGAAGAACCAGCGCTATCGTGGAGAGAATAAGATGTGTGGCATTTGCGGTGTCGTTTCTTTTCAACCGAACGCTCCCGCTGATCGATCGACCCTGTTGCAGATGAATGCCTCTCTTCAGCATCGTGGACCGGATGATGAAGGCTATTACGAGGATGACCAGGTTGGCCTGGCAATGCGGCGCCTCAGTATTATTGACTTACACACCGGGCAACAACCCATTTCGAATGAATCAGGCGACATCTGGGTGGTGTATAACGGGGAAATCTATAACTTTCAGAAAGTACGCGCCGCCTTGGAACAGCGCGGGCACATCTTCAAAACTCAAACCGATACCGAGATCATTGTCCACGCCTATGAAGAATATGGGGATGAATGTGTGACCCATTTCAACGGAATGTTTGCCATCGCGCTCTGGGATGCACGCGAGCGTAGACTCTTCCTCGCGCGGGACCGGTTGGGGATTAAACCTTTGTATTACTGGTCGGGTGCGGATAAGCTCGTCTTCGGTTCAGAGCTCAAAGCGTTGATCTTTCACCCGGATGTGCCGAGGCAAATTGATCTCACGGCTCTGGACCTTTTCCTTACGTTAGAATACATTCCCGCCCCACGCACCATTTACAAAGGCGTTTTTAAGCTTTTGCCGGGCCATCTATTGGTGGTTGAAAAGGGGAAGCTGAAGGTTACTCAGTATTGGGATGTGCCGTACCAACCTATAAGCCAAAGCGAGGCGGAATGCGGGGAAATCCTTTCTGGCTTGATTAAAGAGTCAGTCCGCCTCCGCTTAATCAGCGATGTACCGCTGGGAGCCTTCCTGAGCGGAGGCATCGACTCCAGCACGATTGTTGGCTATATGAGTCAGAGCGCGAATGAGCCAGTCCGGACGTTCTCGATCGGATTTGAGGATCATACATATAACGAGCTTCCCTATGCAGAGGCGGTAGCAAAGCATTTTGGCACCAAGCACCATGCCGAAATATTGAAACTAGATCATACCAATCTTCTGGAGCAGCTGGTCGCTCACTTCGACGAGCCGTTTGCCGATACGTCCATCTTTCCAACTTTTCTTGTTTCACAACTTGCCAGTCGCGAGGTAAAGGTCGTTTTATCAGGCGATGGCGGCGATGAGTTGTTTGCTGGTTATGATACCTATCTCGCTGAAAAACTGGATCGATACTATGGGCGCTTGCCTCGACCCTTGCGGCAGCAGGTTCTTCCGAAATTTGCCGGATGGCTTCTGCCGCAGCCGGCCAAGAAGGGCTTGATCAACAAGGTTAAGCGAATGGTAGAAGGTGGCGCATTCGATCCGTCACTTCAACACGCTCGCTGGATGATGTTCCTGAATTCTTCTGAAAAGAATTCATTATATCGGTCTGATTTGCGGGCTACACTCTACGATCATCTCACGACTGATTTTTTCCATGATTATTTTGAAAAAGCCAACTGCTTCGACCGCTTGGCACAACAGCAGTATGTGGATGTCAAAACGTATCTGGCAGATGACATTCTGACGAAGGTGGATCGGATGAGTATGGCGGTGTCGATTGAAGCCCGTGTGCCCCTGCTTGATTATCACATCGTGGAATTTGCGCTGAACCTGCCGGCTCATATGAAACTACATGGAGCGCGCACCAAATCTATTCTGCGTCAGGCGGTCAAAAACATGGTGCCACAGTTGGTACTGGAAAAGCCAAAAGAAGGTTTCAGCATCCCAATGAAGCATTGGCTTTGTACTTCCCTGAAACCTATGATGCTTGATTTGCTCTCGAAAGCCGCTCTCCAGAAACATGGTTACTTCGATCATCAGGTTGTCGCAGGATGGATTCAGGAACATCTCGATGGACGCGTCAATCATAGTCATCGGTTATGGGCGTTGATGGTCTTCGAGATGTGGCATGGAAAGCTCTGCGCATTGAGTCCGTAGTATAGCCCTCAGAAAATAAGGAACTCAGATGAACAAAGATACCAGAGACATGCCACTAACATTATTTCTCCTGGCTATGGCGTCGTTGATTACAGAAATTTCGCTGATCCGAGTATTTGATGTCTTATTCTTCCCAAATATTTCCTATATGATCATCACTTGCAGCCTGTTTGCTTACGGTCTTGCTGGAGTTTATTCCGTCATCAAACCCATACCCCTGGATCGGGATCTACGAAAAGAGTTCGGGAAATTGTCATTCCTTCTGGCTGTATCAACGGGAGCTATTCTGCCCCTGATGAATCTGTTACCTTTTGATCTGAACAAGTTTTCGACAGAACCGATTATGCAGCTGATCTACTTTGGTGGGATGTATATTGCCTTGACGTTACCGTTTTTTCTTACCGGATTAATATTTTCCGCGGTTTTCACGGTATATGCCTCGAAAATCCAGACTCTCTACTTTTGGGATCTATCGGGGGCGGCTTTGGGAAGTGTGATCATTATTCCCTTTATTTCATTGATAGGACCAGGCGGGCTATTGCTTTTCGCCGCGGCATTGAGTTTAATCACCTCCGCGATTTTTGTGCATAAGAAGACCTGGAATCTTATTGCTGGTAGCGTTAGCATGGTGCTCATCTTTGCACCCATCGTATATGCCCCCCATTATTTCGATTTCATCGAACACCAAGGCAAGCGTGGGGTGAAATGGGCCCGTGAACAGGGAATGATTGAGAAGACAGTCTGGGATCCAATCTCCAAAATCGATATCATCAATTACGGAAACCTACGCCATATTGCATATGATGGGGGTTCGCAATCCAGTGTTTTTTATCCTTTTGATGGGAATTTTCAAAACCTACGTGAGAATTTGCCTAACGACCTAACCAGCCACTTTTGGCAACGAGGCGTTCTGGCCTCGCATTATTTAAAGGAAGGAAACAACCCGAATGTTTTGGTGATTGGCAGTGCAGGGGGACAGGAAATCAAGGCAGCATTGATGTATCAACCTAAACATGTGGATGCTGTAGAAATGGTGGGGACAGTAGTAGAACTTGGAAAGAACGATTATTCAAATTACATCGGTGGTTTATTTCAACATCCTTTAGTTTTGGTCTATAAAGGTGAAGGACGTAGTTTCCTGCGATCCCATAACACGAAGTATGACATCATTCAGATTTTCAGTAATCATACAAGCTCTACTGTGGCATCGGGTACAGGTGCAATCGCTACCAACTATCTGCAGACATCAGATGCCTATCGAGAATATTTTTCCCACCTTAGCGAAAATGGTGTTTTACATATCAATCATTATTATTATCCACGAATGATAACCACCGCGGCTTTGGCATGGGCACAATTGGGTGGACGTGACTTCGAAAAACACGTTGTAGTTTATGAGAACGATTACGATGAAACATTACCCACCTTATTAATAAAAATGCAACCCTGGACAGCGGACGAAATGGGGCGGATCAAGGAATTCTTTGCTGCAGAATTCCCTGGAGAAGATATCAAATATACGCTGGTTGTAGATCCCTTTTCACCTGAAAGCAATTCCATTCCCCTGGCATACTTTAACGGGAACTTGCCGCCTGAGGCAATTCGATCTTCAGAGGCACAAATCGAGCCCGCAACTGATGATCGCCCGTATTTTAATCTTTACGAAAAAACCCTCAATCCCTTTAAAAATGGGGCAATGCAAGATATGAAGCACATTTTCGCAAATTCGTCACAAGGTCTAGTAGCGCTTTATATGACCGGAATCGTAGCAATATTCTACGCTTTGATTTTTATTCTGGTTCCACTCTTTTTCTCGTTTGCCGGTAGACAAAAGTGGCACAATAAACTGAATAGTCTACTGTATTTTTCCTGCCTGGGTGCAGGGTTCATCATTATCGAATTTGTATTTATTCAGGTGTTTATGCACTTAATTGGATCTCCCTTGTACACCTATTCAACTGTGCTTTTCACTATGTTATTAGGCGCTGGCCTGGGCAGCATTACATCAGGTCGTTGGAAGATCACACCAGACTGTAGGTGGTTTATTCCCTTTGTTGGGATCTTTTCAGCAATGGCATTCATGCTGCTTATATATCCAAACATCCGGGACATTTTTCTCTCTATGCCCCTGCCGATACGTATAAGTATTGCTCTTTTGTTTATATTCCCGGCTGGTTTCTTTATGGGAATGCCATTTCCCTTAGGAATATTAACACTGCAGTGGCAGCCGAAAGGTTCTATTGCATGGGCTTGGGGGATGAATGGCTTATTCACTGTGATAGGCGGTCTATTTGGTATTGTATCTTCTGTCCAATGGGGATTTAACATTACCCTGTTGCTTGCCTGTGTTTTTTATGCTCTAGCATTTTGGGTGTTCTCAAGGATACGTTCTGTTCTCCAATATGGCTAACAACAATAGCCTCCTTACCTCGATTGCTACCTATTGGGACGAACATATCCATGATCTGGCAATCACCACAGATCCGGTAGGTACGCCAGAATTTTTCAGGCAACTGGATGAATATCGCTATGAGAAACTTAATTACCTGCCGCGGCTGGTGAAATTCTCCGCCTACAAAGGAAAGAGTGTATTGGAAGTAGGCTGCGGTGCGGGAATTGATTTAGTGCGGTTTGCGGGTGGAGGAGCGAAAGTTACGGGAATTGACCTATCGAACACGGCGATAGATCTGGCATGCAAAAACATTGAGCGAAGTGGACACAATGCCGACTTGCGGGTTATGAACGGCGAGTGCATGCAGTTCCGAGATAACATGTTTGATGTAGTGTACGCGCATGGCGTTTTGCAGTACACAGCAGATACGGAGAAGATGATCGCTGAAATTCATAGGGTCTTGAGACCAGGCGGAGAAGCTATCCTAATGGTCTATAACAAGTATTCATGGCTCAACCTGATGCGAAAGGTGACCAGAGTCTCGCTTGAGCACGAGGACGCTCCGGTATTGAAAAAATTTTCAGTCAGTGAATTAAAGCAGCTGCTGCATCCTTTTCAAGATTATCGAATTATCCCTGAGCGTTTTCCGGTCAAGACCAAGTTGCATTCCGGTTGGAAAGCTCATCTTTTTAACAGTGTGTTTGTCAGAGTCTTTAATTTGATGCCCAAGCGCTGGATCAGACCATTCGGCTGGCATCTAATGGCATTTGCCATCAAATGAATGAAACGCAATCTTGAAAGACTGGCAGATCATAAATTTGATATCCTCGTGATAGGCGGAGGGATTCATGGAGCCATCACCGCTTGGGATGCAGCGCTCCGTGGCGTATCCGTTGGCTTGATTGAGCGCGGTGATTTTGGCAGTGGGACGTCGCAAAACAGCCTCAAGATTATTCACGGCGGTCTGCGGTACCTTCAAGATGGGAACCTGTCAAGAATCCGTACGATGGTGCGCGAACGTACCACCTGGATGAAGATCGCTCCTCATCTTATCCATCCATTGCCATGCCTGATGCCTACGACACAGAAAATTTCCGGTAGTCGGCTAGCGATGGGTGTTGCTCTCAAGGCAAACGATATCCTAAGTTTTGATCGAAATCACCTGGTCGACCCAGAAAAAAATCTCCTCGACGGAATGATCGTTTCACAACGGGAACTCTCCCGAATTTTACCTGGGTATGATGCTTCGACTTCTACTGGAGCTGCGGTCTGGTACGATGCGCAGATTTACAATTCAGAGAGGTTGCTTTTGGAGTTCATTATTTCAGCAGTGGATGCGGGGGCAGAAGTTGCAAATTATGTCGAAGCGCTCAGCTTCTTACAGCAGGATAATCGAATCATTGGCGTTCGAGCCAAAGATTTGCAGACAGGACAGATTTTCGACATTCAGTCAAAGCTAGTGATTAACTGTGCTGGGGCATGGCTGGATTGTCTCCTTGAAAAAGCTGCTCTTCATTCTGAGTATGCGACATCCGTCGCGATGAACGTGATTGTGAACCAGGTCTGGTCGGAGGTGGCAGTCGGACTGACCAGCCAACCGGTAAACGGAAAGCCTCCGCAAGTTCTCTTTATTGTGCCGTGGAGGAACAAATCCATGATTGGTACATGCCATATCCCATGGCGGGATGCGCCGCACACATTCAAACTGAGCGAAGCCATGGTCCAAGAATTTCTTGATCAAATCAATAGCGCTCATCCACCACTCAAGCTTTCCCTGGAAGATGTCCGGCACGTCACCTGGGGATTCCTGCCAATAAATAAGGCAGACGCAAACAAACAACCAGTCAGGCTAACGCGGGATGGTGTGGTGATTGACCATCAAAAAAAGGATGGAATATCTGGCCTGATCAGCATCCTTGGTGTGAAATACACCACAGCGCGTGTGGTCGCGGAACAGGCTATGGATCTGGCGGTGAACCAACTCGGCATGAAGACAAAAAAATGTCAGACGCATATGACGCAAGTTAGAGGTGGCAAGATTGAGGATTTCAGAGCCTTTCTGCGGAAAGCGCTACTCAAAGTCCCGCGCGTAATAAATGAGCGATCTACTGAGCATTTGGTGTATACATATGGTTCGGAGTACCAAAAACTGGTGGAATGTGTGCTGAGGCAGCCTGATTTGGCTCGCAGGATTGACCCGCCGTTGCCTGTTACTGCAGCAGAGGTGGAACATGCCGTCCACCATGAAATGGCATTGACCCTTGCTGATGTGATGGGACGCCGCACAGAATTGGGCTCGACGGGACTGCCGTCCATGGCTACGCTTCAAAAGTGTGCCAGCTTAATAAGCCGCGAATTTCAATGGAGCTCCGAACAACAGCAACAGGAGATTAACTCGGTCATCCAAACCTATCCGTTCAAGCAAACGTAAACTATAGCGGCATAATTTATGAAGTCTAATCACCTTCCGTGGCAGATCCAAATGTTTCGGCGGTCGATCAAGAAACAGCAAAAGCTGAGGGCGCTTTTGGAATTGCTTGGCGAAACGACAGACAAAAAATGTCTGCTCGTCACGTGCGGCGATAACAATGGGGCGCTCAACTGGCATTTCCGTAAGCACGGTGGTGAATGGACTTGGGCCGACGTCTCCGGCGAAAACAACCATCAGATTTCCAGGCTTCTGAGTGAACCTGTGTATGCATTCAAAGAAGATGACTTTCCAGTTCCGGGCGGGCATTTCGACTGCGTCGTCTCTATTGATGTGCTTGAACATCTGAGACAGGATCAGCCTTTTCTAAGGGAATTAAGACGAGTGCTAAAGCCGGGTGGTAAAGCAGTGGTTACTGTCCCAAATGGGGATGAGAGACTTCTGGCGAACAAAATCAAATGGCGATTTGGCATGACGCCTGAGGTGTACGGTCATACGCGCGCGGGGTATACCGTTCCCGAGCTGTCCGATGCTCTCCGGAAGTCAGGACTCGAGCCGAAAGATACGGGTGGGTATTCACGCTTCATGACCGAGATGATCGAGTTGGCGATCAATTTTGGTTACGTGCGTGTGCTTGCAAAAAGGCAGGGTGGTGCACAACCTGGTCACATTGCGCCTGTTTCTGCTGGTGAACTTAAGACACATGGCCTGGCTTATAGAGTGTATTCACTCATTTTCCCGATCGCGCGGGCAATCAGCCTGCTGGACCGCTTGCTTCCCGCGCGGACAAACAACGCGGTGATTGTGAGTGCGCGAAAAGCGGATCAGACATGAGAGTCCTGATCACCGGCGCAGGCGGCTTCATCGGAAGCCACCTGGTGGATAGCCAGCTCGAACATGGGCATCATGTTCGTGCGGTCGACCTCCACCTCGACCTGTTGAGGCACCAGGCAGCGCATCCTCGTCTACAAGTGATTCGCGGCGACATCACCGAAAAGGATATCGTCCAGAAGCTCGTCGAGGGCATAGATGTTGTCTATCATCTTGCGAGCGCGCATCTTGACGTGAGTCTCTCAGATGAACATTATCACCGTGTCAACGTGGGTGCGACTCTGTCTCTGCTGGAAGCGGCCAGACAGGCGGGAGTAAGGCGCTTCGTGCATTGCAGTAGTGTGGGTGTGATCGGCGATGTGAAACATCCCCCCGCAGACGAAACCACCCAATGCCGTCCTGCCAATATCTACGAGCGAACCAAGCTCGCAGGAGAGAGAGCCGTATTGGATTATGCCTTCCGGACAGGCTTTCCAGTTGTTGTAGTCCGCCCGGCGTGGGTCTACGGACCGCGTTGCCCGCGCACGGCAAAATTGTTCCGCACAATTTCAGAAGGACGGTTTCCGATCTTTGGTGGTGGCAGGAATATGCGGCATCCTGTGTACATCACCGACGCGATCTATGGCTTGGAGTTGTGTGCCGAAACTCCAGATATCGATGGAGAAGTTTTCATCATTGCAGGCGAATTACCTGTCGAATCTAGAGAACTCGTAAGCGTGATTAGGAAGCAACTAAACGTTCGAACGCCGCAAATATATTTGCCGATCTTCCTTGGTCAAGCGGCGGGACTAGCTCTTGAGCTAACATTTAAGCTCATTGGTCGGCAGCCGCCTTTTTCGAGGAGGAGTATGGATTTTTTCTTGAAGCACAACGCATACACGATTGGCAGAGCCCAATCTCGATTGAATTATGAGCCCCGCGTAGATTTACTCACGGGCATACAAAAAACGATTCAAAGTATAAAACCCAGCCGGACAGAATGAGAAAATTATGGATGAAAAATTGGCGACTATCGTTGGAGAGGTCCACGATTATTGGAATATACACACCCTCGGTTTGCAGTATGTGACCGATCTAAGTGCGAAACCCGGTACCCCCGAATTCTTCGCGCATATTCGTCCGTGGATGAACCCATATAAGTTTCCCTGGATTATGGAGCGCATCGACAGGGAAGCGAAACTCCTCAAGGGAAAACATGTGCTCGAGATCGGCTGTGGGATGGGCTACGACAGCCTGGAATTCTTGAAACGCGGCGTGCATATCACAGCAACCGATCTGACGCCTAACGCTGTAGCAATAACTCGCCGACATTTTGAGCTCGAAAAAGTCCAGGCGGAAGACATCCGTACGGCCAATGCATTGGATTTGCCGTTTCCGGACAGCACTTTTGATGCGGTCTGGGCAAATGGTGTATTGCATGCAACAGGCGATACGCGTCGCGCCATTCAGGAGGCAAAGCGCGTCCTCAAACCCGGCGGGCGCGCCATCATATCCCACTTTTACAGAAAACCCTCCTGGATGTACCTGCTTCATCACCTCGGTCGCGAAAATATCGAATATAAAGAAGAAGACCCGCCTGTCAATGAGTTCTATACGGAGGCAGAAATCTTGGATTTCTTTCAAGGCTTTGAAGTCGTGGAGGCAGTTCGGGAACACCATCGCCTTCTGCCTGTACGACGAAGCGGGCTAAAAGCGAATTTATATACCTATGTATTAAAACCGGTCTACAATCTTCTGCCCGAATCCGTTGCTAGGAAGTTTGCTTATAAGCTGTCTGTGACGGCGATCAAAATTTAGGATTTTCATGTGCGGAATTTGTGGTAAGTACAGTCCCTCAGGTGTCAAGACCGAAGAATTAAACTCAATGCTCGATACCATCGTGCATCGTGGACCTGATGATTCGGGTTGTTACGTGAATGCTAACATCGGCCTTGGCAGTCGCCGGCTTAGTATTATTGATCTTGAAACTGGAAACCAGCCGATCAGCAATGA
>DASWEH010000675.1:0-8993 GCA_036394895.1 Anaerolineales bacterium | reverse complement strand
CAAAATCGCTTTCAATAATGGTCTTTGCAGCAGGAAACGACTCGAGAAGAAAACATCTTCTTCATTCGCTAAGCGATCCGCAGCTTCAGCCAGCGAGCCTGCTGTGCCGAGCGTGTCATTTAATTTGTCCCGTAGCAACTGCGTGTATAGCAGTTGTTTGGAATATTCCCACTCATACAACGCCTTCGATTCATCCAGTCCTTCATAGCATTGCAGGCGGATCAACTCGCGTCCAGTCGCGCCTGCAATCGCCTTGGCAAGTTCGGTCTTACCAACTCCGGCGGGTCCTTCCGTCAGGAGCGGCTTTCCCAGCTTTTGTGCGAGAAAGACGATCGTCGCGATCTCGTCAGACGCAATATATTTTTGGGTATTCAGGGATTGTTTTACTCTGCCAGTCGATTCAAAAGGATTATTCATTGATCTCCTATAATTCGAATAGTATACCTCTTTTGATACTTCCCAAATTAATGCGGAATGAGAGAGAGTTACTGCTTAGGTCCTACCTGAGGCTATAAAGCAACATTCGCAATTTATTAAGATTCAGTGACAAGCTTTTGCCACCGTATCTCTTGTTAATCAAATTAAACGATTTGGCGGGTGCATTGTTGCGACGTGCTAGACTCAAATGCTCTGTGTCAATGCCAATAGAGCGTTGAAGTTGTCTATCCAAATCCTATGCTATCATTGAAGAAATTGTGACAGTAAACGGGAAAGTTACCCTCAATTTTATCACTTGGAATATACGAGTCAATTTTGATCGATATGCGTCTCAAAGCAGACCTAACGTTACTCATTGTTTCTATGTTTTGGGGATCGGCGTTCGTCGCGCAGCGCCTCGCAGGCCAGATGGGAAGTGTCTATTTGTTCAATGGCATGCGATATTTGCTGGCGGCAGTTGTTGTTTTACCTTTCGCGATGGGAGGAAGTCGCGTTTCAGGCCTACCCTACGCAATTTCGCGTGATCAATACCAATGGATACTTGTTGCGGGATTTGTATTATTCCTTGGCAGTGCTTTACAACAATTGGGAGTGGTATATACCACGGCCGGGAATGCAGGATTTATTACCAGCTTGTATGTCGTGCTGGTTCCAATTGTGCTATTTGGTATATGGCATGAGAAAGCACACTGGGTGTCTATCATTGCAGTAGTGCTGGCTGGGGTGGGAGCATTTTTCCTTACAACGGGTGGCAGGTTGGAGGTTCGCGCGGGCGACCTGATCGAATTAGGAAGTGCGCTGTTCTGGACTCTACATGTTGTTATCCTGGGAAAATATGCTTCGAAATTTGAGGCAATGTCGTTTTCAGTGGGACAACTGATTGTCTGTGGTTTGCTCAATTTGGGAATTGGAGTATTGGCAGAAAAATCCATGCCATTGAACCTTCCATTGTTGGGGGCAATTGTGTATACAGCATTCTTTTCACTCGGGCTATGTTATACGCTGCAGATCTGGGCCCAAAAACATACACCGCCTGCTGATGCTGCGCTGATCTTGAGTCTTGAGTCTGTATTTGCCGTGTTGTCAGGATGGCTGTTCCTGGGTGAACACTTAACTGCAATTCAAATATTTGGCTGCATTCTTATTTTCGTTGCAGTTCTGCTTTCGCAACTCAAGGAATGGAATCTACGGGGTAAAATTGACGGAACCCGCTTAGTGGAGGGTCGATGACTGCCAAAGTAATATTGAATCCCTACTCAAACCGTTGGAACTCACAGAAGCGCTGGCCCGAAGTTGAGTCTGCTCTCAAAGCCGCAGGGGTAGATTTTGACTTGGTCATTTCGCAAAAAAAAGGACAGATTACTGAGCTTGCAGAACAAGCTGTGTATGAAAAGTGTTCATCGCTTATTGTCGCAGGTGGAGACGGCTCAATTGGTGACGCGGCGAACGGGTTGATGCGAGCTGTTCAATCTAAAAAGGGACGATTAGTTCCTTTGGGGATCATGCCAACTGGTTCCGCAAATGACCTCATTTTTGCACTTGGCTTGCCAACGGATTTAAAAGAAGCGGCAAAAGTAATCGTGGCCGGAAAAACCCGGGCGATGGACCTTGGAAAATTAAATGATCGTTACTTTGTCAACAATTCAGCGGCAGGGTTGGAACCTTATGTTACGATCAAACATGAAAAAATCCATTGGATCAAAGGGATTGTGCGGTATCTTGTTGCGGCGGTTCAGGCAATCATGGATAAACCCGAATGGCAGGCAAATGTCAGATGGGATGGTGGAGAATTCAACGGAAAGATTTCTTTGATCTCCATTGGCAATGGACGCCGGACCGGTGGTTTCTTCATGACGCCGCATGCTGATCCATTCGACGGGAAGTTGACCCTTGCCTTCGGCTATCGCGGCACACGCCTCGGACTGTTTCAGGCTTTGCCACGTGCATTCAATGAAGATAAGGGGAGCTATGTCGAAATGGAGGGAATGCAAGAAATCCATGCTACGCGTATTTCTGTTCATCTCGACAAGCCCTCGCCCGCGCACACCGACGGGGAACTATTCCCGGATTGGATGCAGGATTTTGAATACGAAATTCTCCCAAAATATTTGAACATCATCGTACCCTAAATGACCACTGAACTTTCTTTCCGACCCCTCAAACGTAATCTATGGACTGACTTCGAAGAACTGTTTGGTCCAAACGGCGCCTGTGCTGGTTGCTGGTGTATGTTTTGGAAGTTGCGCGGCAAAGCTTATGAGGAAGCCAGAGGCTTTGAAACACGCCAAATGCACAAATCCATTGTGGACTCGGGCGTTGTCACTGGCTTGCTGGCTTATTTGCACGGCGAAGTCGTTGGCTGGATCGCAGTCGAGCCGCGTGATGCTTATCCCAAACTGGCACATTCGCGCGCCCTCAAGCCTGTGGATGAGCAGCCGGTCTGGTCGGTGACCTGTTTCTTTGTAGCGAAGAAATCCCGCCGACAGGGGATCACAGTCGAGTTGTTAAGAGCCGCGGTGGAACACGTCAAGAAGCAGGGTGGCAAGATCGTGGAAGGTTATCCGGTGGATGCTCAAAAGGATATGCCTGCTCCTTTTATTTACACCGGGACCGCCTCTGCATTCCAGCAAGCCGGGTTTAAGGAAGTCGCGCGTCGTACTTTAACACGCCCCATCTTTCGATTTGTCATTGAATAACGAATGGCATTCAAAGATATCAGGAAATCTCGAAAATGGCTGAGCGCAGAAGAGATCCGTCTTCTTGCGCTTTTACTTTTCATCTTTATTGCTGCATTGGCAGCCAATATCGCGGTCGCGCGCCTCTTGCCCGGCGGCGAATGGTTCTTCCTGCGCTGGAGTGGCGCACGGGCTTTTCTCATTCAGCAAATCGAGGCTTCGAGGGGTCTAAAAGGCATGCGAGCCATGCCAGACGGCCCGGCGGTTATACTCGTTCAAGAAGTTCAACCCTATGGGACGGAGATCGCCCGCCATACTCAACAAGTCGCGTATGACCGCCTCGCGTTTGCGGATGAATATGCCTTTGTATTGAATGATCCGTTTTATATCGTTTTGCTTTACATCCCTTTGGCTTTTTTTCGGGATTTTGCCTTAGCGCGCGGCATCGGGATGTTGTTGGCTGAAGCTGTATTAATAGGGACAGTTTTGCTGTCTCTAAATCTGTCCGAGTGGCAGCCTCCGCGCTGGCTTTACGTACTTCTGCTTGGATATGGCTTGTTTCACTATTTCAGCTTCAATGCCCTTTTTACCTCAACGCCTGCAATTTTCTTGACGTTTCTTTATTTAAGCATCCTGCTTGCCTTACGTTCGCACTCTGACGAATTGGCTGGCGCGTTGCTGGCGCTAGTAGCTTATCAGTGGGAAGTTGGCGGACTATTCGTTCTGTTTATTCTTGTTTTCGTGTTTGGGAACCATCGTTGGGCTGCGCTGGCGGGATTTGGGATGTCTCTTTTTGTTTTGCTGGTTGTATCATTTCTGACGTATTCAGGTTGGGGACTTCCTTATATTCGAGCTGTCCTTTCCGATTGGTATCGAGGCGCCAACTTAAATTTCAGTCATCTTGTCTTAAGATGGTTCCCGGACTTAAGAATTCCCGTCGGTCAAGTTGTTTCGATCGGGTTAGGCGTTGTTCTCTTGATTGAATGGCTTGATTCGGTCCACGCCCATTTTCGCCGCGTGGTGTGGACAGCCGCTCTTTCTCTGGCAGCGACACCGCTCATGGGCATGGCGATATTTCCATCCAATTATGTAGTTTTGATTTTGCCGTTCATTTTGATTCTGGCGCTTTTCTGGGAAAGATGGAAACGCTATCGCGGTTTCTTTAGCGTGCTTCTTTTGCTGCTTGTTCTCCTCATTCCTTATGCTTTATACATTCGGACTGTTCTTGTTTACGACCCTCTGATTATGGATGTACTTGCTGTGTTGCCTCCCATTGCTGCCATCGCTGGTTTATACTGGATGCGCTGGTGGGTTCTTCATGCTCCTCTCACTTGGTCCGACCAACTTGGAGTTCGTCGATGAACTGGCGTCATTATGGAATTCTTTTTGTTCTCGGATTAATCGTTCCGTTTGCGGTGTCGCGCTTTCAATCCTTGCCCGGCTACATGGATGCCGATTATTACTTTTCCGGCGGTGTTCAGCTTGCCAATGGTCACGGTTTTACGGAGCCTTATCTTTGGAATTATCTGGATGACCCTGCGGGATTGCCTCATCCTTCCCACACCTATTGGATGCCGCTTGCCTCGATTGTTTCTGCATTTGGGATGTGGATGACAGGTCGATCAACGTATGCAGCCGGACGTCTTCCGTTCATTCTCCTCTCCGCCTGTGTGCCCTTATTGACAACTACTCTCGCCTTCAAGGTTTCTCGTCAAACGCGGCTTGCGATCGTGTCTGGGCTTCTATCGATCTTCTCACTTTATTACGCGCCCTTCATGCCCGTCCCGGATAACTATGCCTTATATATGTTGTTTGGCAGCGCATTCCTGCTCCTTGCGCCGCGCAACGAAAAATGGACCCTTGTAGCAATGGGCGCGCTCGCAGGCTTGATGACCCTGGCGCGCAGCGATGGTCTACTCTGGCTGGGTCTTGCAGGCTTAACGGTGATGTGGAAATCCACTCACAAAGAAGATGGCACAAAGAGTACGTTCAATGAATGGCTCATCCTTATCATTCCGGCAGGCTCCCTTGTTGTCCTTGGTTATTTGCTCACGATGGGTTTCTGGCATGTTCGGAACATGAATCTTTTTCGGTCTTTCCTCACTCCAGGTGGGGGACGTTTGCTCTGGCTCCAAAACTACAACCAGACATTTATCTATCCAGCTGAGAGCCTGACGCGCGAGTCATTTCTCAGAGCAGGTTGGAGTTCAGCATTGCAGAATCGCGTTTACGCTTTCTCAGCGAATTTTGGGAATGCCTTCGGCGCGCAGGGCGGAATTTTTCTATTTCCATTTATGTTGCTCGGGTTGTGGCAATTGCGCCGTGATTTGCGGACGAAGATCGCGGTGACTGGTTGGTTGATTCTTTTTGCCGTGATGACAATCATCTTTCCGTTTGCGGGTTCGCGCGGCAGCTTCTTTCATGCGGGTGCAGCCTTCCAGCCTTACTGGTGGGTCGCGGCTCCCCTTGGCTTGGATGCGCTGCTTTCATGGGCACGCAACCGCGGTCAATTTACTGATAAAAATGCACCTTATTTCCTTCAAGGTGTCCTGGTCTTGCTTGCCATTTTTATGACAGTTTACCTTGTGAACTTCCGTGTCATCTCAAGTGGATGGGCCAAGGATGATGTTATTTATCCAGCAGTGGAAAAAATGTTTCTCGAGAATGGAATCCAGCCGCGGGACGTTGTGATCGTTCGCAATCCACCGGGCTATTTCATCGCTTCCGGGCGGTCATCTATTTCGTTGCCTTTTGGGGATGAGTCTACAATTTTGTCTGTTGCCAAAAAGTATGATGCGCGTTATCTTGTCCTTGAAAAAGGCGGCACGTTCAAGACTATTCAAGATTTATACGAAGAGCCGCAAAGCAGTTCTTCATTTCTTTATATAGGAGAAGTCAATGAGGCCAAGCTCTACCGCATTGAAGTGGCGCGTTGATTCCTGGGTTGTGATTGCCTTCGCTGCGCTAATTGCAGTTCTCTTTTATTTGATTTCTAGTGAATTGATTTTTCGAATCGGTTTCCCACTGGATGATTCATGGATTCATTTAACCTACGCACGCAACTTAGCTGAACATGGGGAATGGGCGTTTCAACTTGGGGAACGCTCGGCTGGGTCCACTGCGCCGCTCTGGACCGGTCTGCTTTCCATTGGATTTTTAATTGGGCTTGCTCCTTATGTCTGGACGTACCTGCTTGGTTGGGCCGTTTTAACTCTGTTGGCTGTCTATGCGGAGAGTCTCGCGCGAAAACTTGTGCCCTCCTATACATCCCGCGTTCCATGGGCAGGCTTATTCTTCGTCTTTGCCTGGCACCTGACCTGGTCGGCTGTCTCAGGGATGGAAACACTCCTGCATGGACTGATTATCCTTGTTGTGCTGGGCAACTTAATTAAGGGTTCGCATCGCTACTTGACCTTGGGCCTGCTCGCGGGTTTAAGCATCTGGGTTCGCCCAGACGGAATAACTCTGCTCGGTCCAATATTGTTTGTCGCGGTGTTATCTGAGAAGACCTGGCGCTTACGCGGGGAGGCAGTCTTGAAAGCCCTCATCGGCTTTGGCTCGTTGTTTCTTCCATACTTGTTGTTTAATCTGGCGCTTTCCGGCAACCCAATGCCAAACACCTTTTATGCCAAACAGGCAGAGTATGAACCCTTCTGGTTGACACAGCATTTCATGGCGCGTGTTCGGAATTACCTTTGGCCAATTGTTGCCAGTCCATTCATTGCTCTTATTCCTGCCGCTTTGATCTGGCTAAACAAAAAGATTCGTGCGTGGAATTGGGGTGCATTGGCGAGTCTTATTTGGTTCCTAGGATATATTGCCATCTACTTTGCACGTTTGCCTGCTTATCAACACGGAAGATACATCATTCCGGCGCTACCAATCATGTATTTGTGGGGAATTTTAGGATTGCTTGAAATTGTTTCTTTTTCTAGAATGAATAAACTTCTCGGCTTCTTGTGGCAGACTGTCACGATTGTCCTATGTCTTGCCTTCGAGTTCATTGGCGCTCGCCAAAATGCGTATGATATCTTTTGGATAGAAAGCGAAATGGTAACAACTGCAAAATGGATTCAACAAAATGTCCCTCCGGACGCCCGGCTCGCCGTCCATGACATTGGTGCGCTCGGCTTTTATGTTCAAAACCCTCTGGTGGACATGGCTGGGCTGATTACGCCGGATGTCGTTCCTTTTATTCGTGACGAACCTCGCCTGATTGACTATCTTGATTCGAAATCTGTAGATTATTTGGTTTCTTTTCCAAGCCTATATCCACAGATTACCTCGCAGCGGGAATCACTTTTTGAAGCAGGGCTTGAATTTGATGCCCTCCATTTTGACGAAAATATGCATGTATATCGCTGGAAGTGATGCTTATTACGAAACTGAAATGTAGAATCAGACAGATTAATTGCTCGCAGGTCGCTCCTGTGCTATACTGATACTAGGATTCTTTGATTCAACAGGTAAAGGATGAATGAGATAACACTGCTCATCGCAGACGATCACCCGCTCTTCCGTCAAGGTGTAGTGGATACGCTTTCGTTGGAAGAGGATTTTCGAATCCTTGCTCAAGCCTCAAATGGGACAGAGGCAATTGAGCGTATCCGTGAGTTCAAACCAAAAGTGGCAATCCTGGATGTAAATATGCCAGGATTGAATGGTCAGCAGGTTACTCATCAAGTGACCTCTGAACATTTAGCGACCCGCGTCGTCCTCCTTACTGGATACGATGATATCGAGCAGGCGATCCATGCGGTGTTGGCTGGCGCCGTTGGATATTGTGCGAAAGATATTGAGCCTGAAGTCCTGGCTCGGACGGTGCGAGCCGTGGCTGATGGAAAATATGCTGTTGCTGGTCACATATTTACTCGCCGTGAGCTCGACCATTGGATCGACGAACAAATGGATGGTGCACGACGTTCCTACAGCGAACCGGGTTCTCCTTTTCATCCGCTGTCTGATCGCGAAATGGAAGTATTAGCCTGTGTCGTGCGCGGGATGAGCAACAAGGAAATTGCTGGGTTGCTGGGGATCAGTCATCAAACCGTAAAGAATCACGTCACCTCTATTCTGAGGAAGTTTGGGGTTGAAGACCGGACGCAGGCAGTCGTTTATGCTTTGAAACGAGGCTGGGTCAAGCTGCAAAACGATCAAGTGAAAAATTAGGAGTAGCGTTATGGCAATGGATATAGTTGCATCCGGTGGGGGCGAGTTGGATTTACAGTCAGAACTAGAAGAAACTGAGAAAGCGTTGCGAGAAGTAACCCTGATGATTGAACAGAGTCAGGGCGAGGTCATGAAGCTTTCACAGCGGAATGCAGCGATCACGACCCATCTTCAGCAAGTGCAAAACCAGTTTGACAAACTGCCTCCACAAGAAATCCGGAACGCTTATGATTCTGCTCTGGATGCACAACAAAGATTATTTGTGATGCGTGGGCAACTGGAGAAGTTGCAGAACGAAAAATCCCATCTGGAACGATTCAAATCCGCGCTGGAGCGGGCGCGCCTCACCTCTGGCTCGGCTTCATCAGGTGCCGCGGCGGGTGGCTCTAGGGGATCCTTAGCAAACGTAGAAATGCTTGTCAATGCCCAGGAAACAGAACGTCAACGTCTCTCTCGTCAGATGCATGATGGACCCGCTCAGGCCCTATCCAACTTCATTTTGCAGGCAGAAATTGCCATGCGTTTGATGGATGTAGATGCTGCTCAGGCACGGGATGAATTGAATAATTTGAAAACATCGGCAATGGGCACCTTCCAAAAGGTAAGGAATTTTATTTTCGAACTACGCCCCATGATGCTGGATGATCTCGGTCTGGCGCCAACTGTCCGCCGGTACGCGGATGCATTTAAAGAGCAGACGGGTCTGGATAT
>DASWEH010000674.1:0-5943 GCA_036394895.1 Anaerolineales bacterium | reverse complement strand
CTTGGTGACGGGACGATTCCGAGATGGCGAAATCGTAATTTTGGGTGTCCTGCCCGGACACGAAAAAGCCGTGCTGGTAGAGTATTTACGCTTGATTCCGCAAAGAATCCTGCAAGCGATACAAGCGGTGTGTTGTGATCTTTGGGAAGCCTATATCGAAGCAGTTCGTGAGGAAATTCCAACCGCTCGCATCGTCGCCGATCGCTTTCACGTTGCCAGGCATTATCGCGACGCGGCAGACCAGATCCGAAAAACGGAACTGCAGCGCTTGAAGAAAGAATTGCCAAAAGAAGAATATCACACCTGCCCTGGCGGGCGGTGCCAGGGAAAACTCAATGGCAGTTCCAAGCGTTTCGAAAAAACGCCAAAGATCTGAATAAAGAAGAACGAAAAACCTTGAGAGGTTTCTTTGAATATTCTCCTTGCGCCAAGCAAGTCTATGATTTTCGGGAAGAATTCACGGCCCTCGATAACATGAACTTATCCAGGAAACAAGCCCAATCGAAAATCCTGCGTTGGATATTGCAAGTGGAAAAAAGTGGCTTACTTTGTTTTGACAACTTCATCCGTCTGCTTCGTCACTGGTGGGAGGAAATCACCAACTTTTTTGTTCACCGAGAAAATAGCGGCTTCGTGGAAGGTTTCAATAACAAGGTCAAAGTCCTCAAGCGACGTTGCTATGGCATTTTCAATCTCACGCACTTGTTCCAACGCATTTATCTCGACCTGTCTGGCTATCGCCTATTTGCTGCTACCACCATAGATGGCTAAATCACGGCGATCCCAAGAGAGCCGAATATGGTCATTCTGCATATTGAACACCCGGTCTCCAATTTCAACTTCTGGAAGAAAGCCTTCGATAGTGATCCTGTTGGCCGGGCAAAATCCGGCGTGAAACGTTACCAGGTCTTAAGACCTTGGGATGATCCTAACTATGTCATGATTGACCTCGAGTTTAACACTGTGGCTCAGGCAGAGGCCTTACTCGCCGCAATGCGCGTCATCTGGGGTCGCGTGGAGGCGGACGGTCTGATTAGCAGCCCGCAAGCGCGAATCCTAGAGGCGGTTGAGACAATGGTGCTGCAACCTGATGAATCATTCTATAGGGTTGCTGAATGACAGATCGCTCTCAACAAAATTTATCTTCCTTGTTTGAGAAAGGAGAAATACGGAATGTCAGCAGAAAGCAAAGCGTTTAGCAAGGGCACAAGCCCAAGTTGGGTCAACTGGCTGATTGTTACTCTTGTGCTTGGCATTGTCACCTTCCTGGCAAGCCCAAATGCGCCGTTAGGTGGATTCTGGGGCGTACAAGGCGAGAGAGCCATGCCATCAGGTCCTCAGAGGTTGCTTTTCACCCTCCTCAGCGTGATTCAGTCTCTTTCATTTGGACTAGGCATAGCCTTCCTGCTATTCGGTTTTTCACAGGCAAGTGCCAGAACAACTGCCAACCCGGGTCTTGCACGGGTTACACAGCTAGCGATTGCATGGTCCCTTATCAGTTGGTGGCCGCACAGCAGCTTTCACCAGACTCTCAGCGCAGAGAACATCAGCGGCTTATTAGCCGTAGAGTATGCATTCCATGCCACGCTGATTCTACCTGGGCTAATCGTGATGTATTTTTTTGTAAAGATACTGCAACCGGACAAAATGCTGTCTCACAGAAGCTGAATATAGGAAGCAAAGTTGTGTTGAATCATGTTTTCTATAACTCCTTCTCAAAGAAAATTGTTGCATGCATTGCCATAAAAGGGTTTCAATCAGAATAATCATGATACTACGGAAATATTATTCTACAACTCCACCCATAGGTAGTAGGGGCGTGAAATTCGTTTTTTGCCGCCTACGTGCTTTGACAATTCCCTCCATCTCAGTATAATCCGCACTGTTCCTACTTTCCACAATCCATCCCCCTCTTGAGAAGCCTGGCAAACCGCCGGGCTTCTACCGTTCTATCTATTCTGCATATCCCCATCACCGAAAGGAAACAAGATTCACGAATTCAAAACAAAACCAATTCAACTTTCAAGTCACAATGAAGATTCGATAAGCATGTTTGATCCACCTGCCTGATTTAGAAGTACTGAACGGAATCAAATGGGAATAAGGAACATAAGACTCGCAGCGGATGGCAGGATGAGATTTCATCAACTTGCTCAATGCAACATCCGACACAGCCTGTTTTTTCGATGCGTGTCGGTATTGTGTACGAAGCAATAAACAATTCAATCCCGACACAGGAGGTTCTATAAACCAATATCACAACTGAATATCCCCTCAACACAAAACGGGCGCTGTTCCTGGGTTCATCCCAGGCGGCGCTCGTTTTCGTTTTCCAGCGAGGACTCACCGGGGTGAAAGGCCCGGTAAAAAGTGAGACCGCCCAGTTACAGCTGGACGGTCACAAGGTGAAACATGTACAACGCGAATGATACCACAACCAGCAAGACCGTCAAGATTTTTTCGCCCTTTTGCCTGAACGCTGCACAACGCAGAGTGCTGGCGGATGGCAAATTGCTCAACGTTGCAGAACCCACTGGACGACAGCAAGGAGGCTACCTGTACTCTGCCACCGTTACACTTCTGCGCGAGGACGCTGCCCTATACACCACCGCCCCCCGTTGGGCAAGCGTGGAAATCCGATGAGCAGACACCGACACACCGGTCCGCGCGGATGCGTGATCATGTACTCCCGTTGGAAACATTTAACCATTCCAGACAAGGAGACTGATCATGAGAACCCTCGCCTTGATTCTCATCCTGGTCGCCATCGCCGCCAGCCAACCGCACCACTGGTTTTTGACGGTCATGGCTTCCCTCGCCCATTGCCTGGGCGGATAACCCACCAACATTCACCTCGTTCGAGAGGAGACTCAACATGAATAAGCGCGCAGTCATTTACACACGAGTCAGCACAGACGAACAGGCAGAAAAAGGACATAGCTTACCATTTCAATTAGAGGAGTGTCGCCGATACGCTGATCGCATGGGATTTCAAGTCGTAAAAGAGATTACTGATAATGTATCAGGGGCTAGTTTAAATAGACCAGGTTTTGCGGCCCTTGAGATGATGATAACTAACCATGAAGCTGAAGTTGTCATTGCGTATACATCTGACCGTCTTTCAAGAAATTACTATGATTATGTTCCTTTGATCGGCAAGTGGCAGGACAAAAATATAGAGTTGCATTTTGTTGATCGAGGTCAATCACAAAATGATTTGCAAGGGATGATTTCAGATGGCATCTTTGCCAGGCTTGCCCACACAGAAAGATTAAGAATTCTTGACCGTACTAAAAATGGACGCATCAAGAACAAGAAAGCGAAGGATGATAAAAAGCCAGTGATGAGCGGGGTTGTTCCTTATGGTTACGGCCGGGTTGGAAAAGCCCGCGATGCCGAAATGGTCATTGACCCCATTGAAGCAGAAGTGGTGAAGATGATTTTTCGATGGTATACCACCAATAAAGATGGCGGACCTTTATCATTGAGGGGAATTGCAAATCGCCTCGATGAGATGGGAATCAAGCCGAGATCCGCCGGTTTTTGGGGACCAAGTTCCGTACGCCTGATTGTCACGAATGAAATCTATGCGGGTCGAACCTATTACTCAAAGACAGAAATTCTCAAAGATGGTCGACAGGTGTTTCGTCCCAAAGCTGAATGGATTCCAATTGATGTACCGCATCTGGCATTGGTCAACAGGAAAACCTATGAGATAGCTCTGGCGAAGACAAAACGCAACAAGGAACGTGCAAAACGTAACAGAAAGCATGAATATCTGTTAGTTGGACACTTTTTTTGTGGCAGTTGTAATCTGGCTATGTACGGTTTTCAAAAGAAGAAGAGATCCAAGCCTTATTATAGGTGCGCCAGTTATTACCATAAGGTCGTAAAATGTGGACATACCGTGCGCGCTATCCAAATCGAAAAAGCTGACCAAGCTGTTTGGAACTGGTTGTCATCTCTACTGGCTGACAAAGCAGTTCTAATTGAAGGTGTACGTTCGATGGCGCAAAGGCGGGAAGAAGAACTGGGCCCTAAACGGGAACAGTATGCTTATGTACTTAAGATGCTGGACACAAACGCCGAAAAGATACGACGGTTAATTGATGAACTTGTTGATTTCAGTGGCAATACAGTAAAAGCCGTGATCAAAGAAAAGATCAACCAGATGGAATCAGAACAGAATTTTCTTTTGGAAGAAAAAACTAGGCTGGAGAAAGAGTTAACCGAATTAGAAATTAGCCCCGAAGCGGAAAGCCGAATTACCGAAATTGCCGCGCTTGTAAGAGAGCGACTGCCCGTCGCCACCTTCCAGGGAATGCGGGATCTTTTGGAATTACTTAATGTGAACGTTATTTATTACCACACTGATCAAGGCGTCAAACTGCGAGTATCGTGTGAAATTCCCGGCAGCGAGGATGATATTGTGCTCACGTCTTCTTCAAGATATCTTCCGGGTGAGAGTTGCAGTAGTCGCAGTAAGAAGTCATGAAGGTATTTTACTATCCAAATGGTTGTTCCGTTTTGACGTTTAATATTGGTATTGAGATAAGACCCTCATGAACTTGTTTGGTAAAGCTCATCAGGGTTTTACTTGTTCCCGTTATTAGATTACTGCCCTCAAGCACTGACCGGTATATGAACCAGGAGATTGGGCGATCTGTTCGGGGGTTCCTTCAGCGATCAGTTTGCCGCCGGCTGCACCGCCTTCCGGTCCAAGATCGATAACCCAATCAGCTGTCTTAACCAGTTCCAAATTATGTTCCACAACGATCACAGTGTTACCTGCCTCTACGAGGCGTTGGAGCACACCCAGCAAACGGGCCGTATCCGCCAGATGCAGTCCGGTGGTCGGTTCATCGAGTAAATACAAAGTGCGACCCGTGACGCGGCGTCCCAGTTCCTTTGCCAGCTTGACACGTTGGGCTTCACCGCCTGAAAGCGTGGTGGCCGGTTGCCCAAGCTGGAGGTAACCCAGCCCAACATCGGAAAGCACCTGGAGACGTGAGCGGGCAGCCGGAACATCTTTGAACAACGCCAGGGCTTCTTCGACGGTCAAATCCAGCACCTGGGAAATGTCATGCTCACGGTAGCGCACTTCAAGTGTTTCACGGTTGAAGCGGCGTCCGTGACAGACAGGGCAACGCACTTCCACACCTGGAAGGAAATGCATGTTGACGGTCAGGAAGCCAGTACCTTCGCAGCGCTCACAGCGCCCACCCGGCACATTGAACGAGAAATGCCTAGCGGTGTATCCACGTGCCCGAGCTTCAAGCGTTGCGGCAAATGCTTCGCGGATCGGGGTGAACGCGTCAGAATAGGTCGCAGCATTCGAACGCGGGATACGTCCGATATGTTCCTGGTCGATCGTGATGATCTTATCCAGATATTCAATGCCTTCGATGGCGTCATGTTCGCCGGGAGTATCGCTCGCACCGGTGAGGTGCTGACGTATTGCACGGTCGAGGATGTCGAACACCAGCGAGGATTTTCCGGAACCGGATACACCCGTCACAGCCACCAGCAAACCCAGCGGCAGGCGCACGGTGATATTCTGAAGATTATGCTGGCGAGCGCCACGGATGATAATAGCTTTGCCGTTTGGCACGCGCCGATTTGGTGGGATAGGAATGGATACCCTCCCTGCCAGGTAATCTCCGGTCAACGAGCCTGGCTGTTCTGCAACTTCAGCAGGTGTACCGATAGCGACTACCTGCCCACCGTGCTTTCCAGCGCCAGGCCCGAAGTCAATCACGTAATTGGCGGAGGCGATCATTTCCAGGTCATGTTCGATGACAAGAACCGTGTTGCCAAGATCGCGTAAGCGGCGTAAGACATCGGTCAGGCGGTGGGTGTCGCGCGCGTGCAACCCGATGGTTGGCTCGTCGAAGACGTAAAGAACGCAAGTCAACCCCGAGCCGAGCAAAGAAGCCAGGCGTA
>DASWEH010000673.1:0-22481 GCA_036394895.1 Anaerolineales bacterium | reverse complement strand
ACTGGCTAAAGCAACCAGTGAAACGACAAAGAACCACTTGGTCTTCATAACTCTCTCTCTCCTTTGAATTTTAATTGGACACAACAGGAACGAACCGGAATTGAGCGATTGCCTTGCCAGACCACCTCCTTCTCTTATGCTGAAAAGTACACCTCAAACCGCAATGGGATACGGTCTGCCTCCATTATATGAAAATGAGGGATACAAATCAATCGGAGATTTCCGATAATGACAAAGATTTGCGAATAGGACGACCATTTTCGTTCGTACGAAGCCGATAATTGCTTCTGTTAAAGGTGACAGTCACTTAGACTTCCACATTACCTTCAAAACCATTCCACAAAAGTGACTGTCACCTAAAATTTATCCTGATGCCAGCGTCACCATTGCACGGAACCCTCTATAGACTGAGTCCATCTCCTGTGACGTGAAGGAAACGCGCGTTCCATCTCGTTTTGTAAATGGAATGAGGGAGGCGCGATCCGCCATATCCGAACTAAAGAATTCAACAGTCACTGTGATCGGCATATCCAATACGAACGGGTCCGGGACATCACCCTCAGCCAGCCGTGCGACCGCTCGTTCCGCGCTCACACAAATAGTATCTCGCGTCCCTTCTGGACTCAGACATTCTGCCGCGAAACGCCCTGAGGCTTGTTTGACTACGGCTGTCTCAACCTCCCCAAGCAGCTCTGTTACTTGCGCGCAGGCTGTCTGATCCCCAGAGACCATGATGACCGGCACGCCAAAATGACCCGCCACCGCCGCGTTCAATCCATACTCGCCTGTCAAAATATCATTCAACCAAACATTGGCGACGGTTCTTGAAGACCAAGTGTGATCGAGAATTGCATTGGGCGATCCATTGCGTGCGTGGTATCCAATAAACATTACAGCGTCCACGCTTTCATCGATTCCCTGCATCATCGAGAAAGGAGAAGGGGAGCCAGTGTTCAATCTCCCTCGTGCATCCAGTTCTTCGATCAAAATATTCGAGCCATTCCAGTGTCCGTCTGCAACAATGACTTCATCCGCGCCAGCTTCGTAGGCTCCCCGAATAGCCGCATTGACATCCTCCGTCATCTGCTTGCGAAAACGGGCGTACTCGGCATGTCCCGGGGTCACTTGATCCCATGTCGTCACGCCTGTAATTCCTTCCATATCGGTCGCGATCAATATTTTCATGATGATTCTCCTTTTGGGGCCAAGCTGCTACCTTCAGTGAGCTGAGGCTCATTAACAACCCATCTTTCAACCAACTTCCCGATTAATGGATAGCGATAATTATCCCCTTTGAGTACGCGGAATCCAGCCCATTGACCTAGGATGTGCAATAGAGGCACTGCTAAGAGTAGCAGGAATGAGATCAATAATGATACGCCAAAAACAAGGATGCCAAACATTCCTTCTGATGAGTTGAAATTGGGTCTCCCGCCTACTCCCATTCCAACAATGAGCAAAAGAAAGCCAAATAAATAGATGAATCCTCCGACAAAATAAAGGATGGTTGTCCCTGCCTGATAAACCAAGGTTTGGGCGGATTGAAATTCCAGGAATAGACTGCGCTTGCCATAAAGAATCCATGTTGTTAGCGGCGCGAGCATTCCCCAAAGCATGACGAGGATGCTGAAATGTCCCATCGCTGCCACCCAGCGGAATTCGTGATCTTCATTTAGCCATACCTGTTCATCAGATTTTTGAACTGGCTCATAACCCAGATAATGCGCCAGTCGATTACCCATGAATGGGTAGCGAAAGTCCTTTCCGAGTGCACAGGCAACGGCAGCAATGATTGGCAAAACAAAGTAAATGGCGAAAAAACCAAAGATAAGAAAGAAAAAAAAGATCATCGCTGGATTTAGGATCGCGTCCGGATCTTGACCGCTTCCCTCCACAGGTCTGAGTGTGATAAGAAGGATGATAGCAGCCAGGATGATAACCACCAAGTACGACAAAATCCAAATGGTGAACCCCAACGATTGATATCCCAATGCCTGTAAACTCTGAAAAGAAGAGTAATTCGACTTGCGTCGCTGGTCAGACCAGCTAATAATGGGCAAAAGAATGCCCATCCCAAAGGCAAGCGAAGAAAGATGTGCGATAACAGCCCAGATGCGTTCTTCGGTAGATGGCGTGGTGTTCATTGATCTACAAGCCTGTTATTAAAGAGTCATCCACATGGCTCATTAAGAACTTTGAGTCTTTCTCATAAATCTGTGTGATCTCTGTGGCTACAAAAAGCCTTGTATTGCTCTTTTAGTCACTCTCCATTTTATCAGAGGGAAATATAACGTATAATCCCGAGAGATTACCCGTTTTGGAGGATTAATGGCTGATCTTGCTATGTTTTCACTCAGTGAAGAGCATAAGATGATACGCGATGCCGCGCGCGATTTTGCCCAAAATGAAATCGTGCCGATCGCGGCTCAGTTCGATGAAAGCGGGGAATTCCCACAGGCAACCATCAAGAAAATGGGCGAAATGGGTTTTATGGGGATTGAAATTTCAGAGGAGTACGGCGGCGCAGGCATGGATACCCTGGCCTACGTTCTCGCCCTTGAAGAAATTTGCAAAGCGGATGCATCGCACGGGGTGATCATGTCTGTGAACAATTCATTATATTGTCACGGCATTATGAAGTACGGGACCAAGGAACAGAAAAAGAAATTTGTCACGCCGATTGCATCGGGAAAAGCGGTTGGTGCCTATTCATTGACTGAGCCACAAAGCGGCTCAGACGCAGGGGCAATGAAAAGCCGGGCCACGCGTGATGGCGACAACTATATTCTTAATGGGCGTAAGTCCTGGGTGACAAGTGGTCCCGTGGCTGATTATTACATTGTCTTTATGATGACTGACCCGGAGAAGCAGCAGAAGGGGATTAGCGCGTTTTTAGTGGAAGCGAACACACCCGGCCTGACGCGCGGGAAGAAAGAGCCGAAGCTTGGAATCCGTGCTTCGGCGACAAGCGAGTTAATCTTCGAGAATTGTTGTGTCCCGGTTGCCAATCGGCTCGGTGAGGAGGGTGAAGGCTTCAAGATCGCAATGACCGTTTTGGATGCAGGTCGCATCGGGATCGCGACCCAGGCGTTGGGAATCGCGGAAGCAGCCTATGAAGCCGCCCGCCAGTATGCGGTCGAGAGAGAAGCGTTCGGTCAACCGATTGGAGCGTTCCAGGGAACGGGATTCAAAATCGCGGACATGAAGACGCGTATCGAAGCCTCCCGGTTACTAATTTACAACGCAGCTATGGCAAAAGAGAAATCCAAAAAGGACGGTAGTCGCTATTCCTTGGAGGCTTCGATGGCGAAATTGTTCGCCTCTGAAACTGCAATGTATGTGACACATCAGGCTATCCAAATTCATGGTGGAATTGGCTATAGCAAGGAACTTCCCGTGGAGCGTTATTTCCGCGACGCGAAGATCACTGAGATTTACGAAGGCACCAGTGAGATCCAGCGGCTCGTCATATCCAGAAGCGAATTGGGATTGAAATAACTCAGAATGAAGAAATGACATCGTTGCTTTGTTATCTCATTCCTCTTTTTTTCATGGCTGTTGCGTTGGACCTTTTTTTCGTAACGGGTTTGCAGAGATTTCGCAAATTAAAAAAAGAATCGACTGACAAAGATGGGATTTCGAAAATCAGTCAGTGGGAATTATTAAGACAGGCTTTTGGGATAAAGAATACCAGGGGGAATATGTTGAACAGCACTAGCACTCCGCTATTTCGAAGAAGGTTCGCAGTTTCTCGCTTGACGGGATCTGTCTTTGATAGAATGAGAGCGGGCTTCGAGGCAGTGAAAGGTTGCTTGAAGACTTATGATCTCGCCATGTGGTTGTTTATTATTGCGGTGGTTGTTTACCTCGTCACACACCTGATCGGATTGACAAAGTTCCCCATTTACTTCTTTACAGATGAAGCCATCCAATCTCAATCCATGATGGATTTGATCAAAAATGAATATCGAGATCCGGCGGGTATGTGGTTTCCCACCTATTTTAGGAATGGTGATTATTACAACATCGGCTTAAGTGTTTATCTGCAATGGCTGCCGGTTGTCCTCTTTGGAAAATCAGCCGTTGCGACTCGAGCCACTTCAGTCCTGGTGACATTGATTGCAGCCGTCTCCGTCGGGATGATGCTGCGCGATGTGTTCAGGCTGAAATACTGGTGGATGGGAACATTGTTTCTTTCGATCACCCCTGCGTGGTTTCTACATTCACGAACTGCTTTTGAAACCGCTGAATTTGTGGCTTTTTATGCGGGGACGTTATGCGCCTATCTGTATTATCGTCATCAATCGCCGCGTTATTTGTATTTAACGATTTTTTTGGGCACGCTTGCTTTCTATACATACAGCCCTGCCCAAGTCATCATGCCATTGACAGCCTTAGGGTTGCTCATTTCAGACTGGCGTTATCACTGGGAGAATCGCCGCACACTGCTGAAAGGGCTGGCGTTGACCGCCGTCATGGTTTTTCCTTATATTCGATCCACGATTAATATTTCTAGTGTACCCTTTTCCCAATTGCGCATATTATATTCATACTGGTTTGAAGAATTGCCCCTCTCAGAAAAAATCGGCCGTTACGTTTCGGAATTCGGTATTGGTCTTAGTCCCTGGTATTGGTATATCCCAAACGACCGCGATCTTTCACGACACTTAATGAAAGGTTACGGCAACATCATGATCACGACGTTGCCATTTGCCTTGCTTGGTATGGCACATATATTGCGGAATCTTCGCCTGTCGGCATACCGCACAACCTTGATTGCACTAATGATCTCTCCGGCTGCAGCAGCGCTCGTACAAATTAGCATTACGCGCACACTGCTATTCGTTGTCCCGGCAGCAGTGGTGATAGCCATCGGGCTCGAAGAAGTTCTGAGATGGGTGGAAGATCCGAGAAAACGACTTGTCGAACTTGGCGAAGGGCAAAACCCCACGCGCATTCGAATTGTCGCAGCCTTGATCATCCTGGTGATTGGGATCCTCGTCGCTTCGACTTTTAAAGAAAGCCTAAACAGGCTTGCGCTCCAGGCGCTCGTGATCACCCTTGCCCTGCAAATTTCCGGAGTCCTTGTGCTTCTTGCGCACTGGCTCACACGCCGTGATGCACTTGGGAAGCCGAAGCTTTGGTATCTTTCACCGTCAATCATTGCGCTATCAGCATTTCTCATCCTGGCGGGCGCGAACGTCTATATGTTGAACGACGCGCTCAGAAATGGGCCACTCTGGTTCAGAGATTACGGACAGGGAGGGATGCAATACGGCGCGTTTCAGATCTTCGATATCATAGAACAATATACGAAAGTCCACCCAGAGACAAAGATTATCTTTTCACCGACGTGGACAAACGGTGGAGATGTGCTTGCGCGTTTCTTTATTGACGATTTTTCCTCCATCCAAATCGGCAGTGTTCGGGGGCACATCATACAAAAGTTGCCTCTGGACCACAATAGCTTGTTCATCATGACGCCACAGGAATACGACATCGCGAGGGCGAGCCCAAGACTTACGGATATCAAGGTGGAGACGATTGTTCCATATCCTGATGGCACCCCAGGTTTCTATTTCGTCCACCTGCGGTATGCCGATAACGTCGATAAAGTATTTGCCGCTGAAAAGGCGGCCCGCCAGGCATTGCGCGAATCAACGCTTACAATCGATAGGCAGGAGGTTGAAGTTCGCCACTCCTACCTGGATGGCGATTTTCAGGATAAATCAATTGCACAGGTCTTCGACAATGATCCTCTCACGCTGGCAAAAACGTTTGAATCGAATCCATTTATCATTGAAATGACCTTTCCCAAGCCGCGCGCGCTCAATGGATTCTCGATCATCATTGGTGCTGCAAAACTCCAAATCACATTGAAATGCTATTCCAAAACTGGGACACAGCCCATTGTTTACAAGTTTGAGATGCAGGGAACAAGAAGCCAGCCTGAACTTTCATTTGACCTCCCGGTGCCGACCCGTGTCCAGATTTTGCAAGTGGAAGTGTTGGATCCCCAACCTCATGACCAGACAAAAGTTCATATTTGGGAATTGAAGCTGCGCTAGAATATGAATAATCAGTAGATCACGAAACAGCGAGGAGAGACCCGAAAACGCGGTGCTGGCGCGCACAGCAGCCTGTTTTCTGGAATTCTTTCAACTTTCGTGAAATACTGATTACGAAGTAACGAATTACTGCACTGAAGCAAAATGGTAAAAGGCAAGGCGATGACAACGAAGAAAAAATCAGTCGGCAAAAAAAACTCTGAATCGTGTCCCAAGCAGGTCAGCTTTACTGCTGAGCCGGGGACAAAAGAGAAATCCAAAAGGACGGCGGTCGCTATTCGCTGGAAGCTTCCATGGCGAAATTGTTCGCCTCTGAAACTGCAATGTATGTGACACATCAGGCGATCCAAATTCATGGTGGAATGGGCTATAGGAAGGAATATCCCGTGGAACGTTATTTCCGCGACGCGAAGATCACTGAGATTTACGAAGGCACCAGTGAGATTCAGCGGCTCGTGATATCTAGAAGTGAATTGGGATTGAAATAACTCATAAAACGAGACATGACATCGCTGCTTTGTTATCTGATTCCTCTAGTTGCACTGGCTGTTGCGTTGGATCTTTTTTTCGTAACGGGTTTGCAGAGATTCCGAAAATTAAGAAAAGAGTTTACCGATAAAGATGGAGTTTTGAAGACCAGCAAATGGGAATTATTGAGACAGGCTTTTGGGGGAGTAAACAAAGGGAGTAATGCAATAAACAATACGAATCTCTCACTCTTTCGGAAAAATCGCAAAAATTTTCAGCGCGACCAGGCTTCAATGAAGGTGAAGAGCAAACTCAAATTCATGGCAGTGCGGAAAAGACCAAAAGGCAAAAAGTCTCATGGGCCTGGCCGAGAACAGATCAGCTTTTCCGTTGAGCCGGGCACAAAAGTGCAAATCACCATTGAAGTTGGAGAAAAGATTGTCACCGGGAAAGTTCCACTAAAGCTTCATATACAACAAATCTCTCAAGAGGGAGTCCAAGCTGGAGAAACACTTCAACCAGAGTATAAGCCGTTGCGAGTACCTGTCCTTGCGGTTGGCGGGCTAAGAGCGGGGTTCGAGGCGATAAAAAGTCACTTGAAGACTTATGATCTTGCCATGTGGTTGTTTATTCTTGCAGTCGCTCTTTACCTCATCACGCGCCTGATTAGACTGACACAATTCCCTATTTACTTCTTTACAGATGAAGCCATTCAATCCCAATCATTGATTGATTTGATCAAGAACGGATACCGGGACTCGATGGGTGTGTGGCTTCCTACATATTTTCGGAACGGCCAATATTACAACTTGGGCGCCAGCGTTTACCTGCAATGGCTTCCATTCATGCTTTTTGGCAAATCGGCCTTTGTTACGCGCGCTACGTCTGTTTTCGTCACGCTCATCGCGGCAACTTCAATCGGGATCGTATTACGCGATGTGTTCAAGCTGAAATATTGGTGGACAGGCACATTATTCCTCTCCATCACGCCCGCGTGGTTTTTACATTCACGAACGGCATTTGAAACGTCGGAATTTGTCGCCTTTTATGCAGGCACATTATGTGCTTATTTGTTATATCGATACAGGTCATCCGGTTATTTATATCTTGCGCTTTTTCTTGGCACGTTTGCCTTCTATACATATAGTCCTGGGCAGGTGATTGTGCCGCTAACGGCGCTAGGCTTGCTCCTCTCGGACTGGCGTTATCACTGGGAGAATCGGCGCACAGTGTTGATGGGCCTGGGGCTAATCATGATCCTTGCGCTGCCCTATCTACGATTCCGTATCGGTAATCCCAATGCACCTTTTGCACATTTGCATACATTATTCTCATATTGGACCGAAGATATACCCTTGTCGGAAAAATTTGCCCATTACTTATCAGAATATGGCGTTGGTCTAAGTCCCTGGTATTGGTATATTCCCAACAACCGCGATCTTTCACGTCACCTGATGAAAGACTATGGGAATATAGCCATCACCACGCTTCCGTTTGCTATGCTGGGCATGGCACATGTTTTGCGTAATCTACGTGAGTCGGCCTGCCGCGCGACCCTCATTTCCTTATTGATTTCTCCGACCGCAACAGCTCTAGTACAGACTAGTATCACGCGTGCTCTCGTATTCGTTGTCCCTGCGACAATCTTGACAGCGATTGGATTTGACCGAGTCTTGCAATGGATCGAGGATCCAAAAGAACGTCTCGCTGAACTTAACATGGGCTTGGGACTCACTTCCAGGCGGATCGCCATGGGTTTGCTGATCCTTCTCATTGGAATACCCGTTGCATTCATTTCCAAAGAAAATACAAATCGTGTCGTTCTCTCTGTGCTTATGGTTATCCTAGCATTGCAAATCTCTGGTGTCTTGGAATGGCTTGCTCAATCACTCACACGCGCCGATATTTCTACGAGACCGAAATTTTGGAATCTTTCACAGACAATCATTGCGCTGTTAGCTTTTATCGTCTTGTCCGGCGTGAATGTTCGTATGTTGGATGACGCGCTGACGAATGGGCCGCTCTGGTTTCGGAATTACGGTATGGCTGGGATGCAATACGGCGCTTTCCAGATATTCGACATTATCGAGCAATATGTTAAAGAACATCCAGATACAAAGATCATCTTCTCGCCAGACTGGGCCAATGGTACAGATGTCGTGGCGCGCTTTTTCCTGGGCGATACTTCACCCGTTCAAATCGGCAGTATTCGAGGGCACATCACCAAAAAACTGCCGTTGGACAATAGTATGTTGTTCATTATGACGCCACAGGAATATAACTTGGTGATAGGAAGTGGCAAGTTCACAGATATTGATGTGGAGACAGTTATTCCATATCCAGATGGCAACCCTGGTTTCTATTTTATCCGTCTACGCTATGTAGATAACATCGATAAAATATTCGCGGCTGAAAAAGCAGTCCGTCAGGTTTTGCAGGAATCTGTTGTGACGATTGATGGGCAAGCGGTTAAACTCCGCTACTCCTATCTGGATAGCAATTTGCAAGCCGAATCGATGGCGTTGGTCTTCGACAATGATCCTTACACGGTGGTAAAAACATTTGAAAACAATCCATTTGTAATAGAAATGACATTCCCTTCGCCTCGCGCTCTCAACGGATTTACGATCATTATTGGGTCGGCCAACGTTCAGATCACGCTAAAATGCTACTCTGGGCGCGGAACTCAACCTATCATTTATACCTTTGAGGGGCAAGGAACAACAAATCAGCCAAACCTTTCATTTGATCTTCCCGCGCCAATGAAGGTGCGGGTTTTGCAAGTAGAGGTGCTTGATCCCCTATCATCTGACCAGGCAAAAATACATATTTGGGAACTGAAACTGCGCTAAGAAACAACACAATCCTTTCTAATCAGTTAAAATGATTCCCATGAAGGCTGTTCTCTTTCGCAAGCACGGTGGTCCTGAAGTGCTGGAATACACCGATTTCCCAACCCCTGAACCAAAACCTGGCGAAGCATTGATCCGTTTACACGCCGCTGCCCTCAACCGCATGGACGTGATGGTACGTAATGGCTGGCCCGGGCTGAAACTGGAAATGCCTCATATCAATGGGGCGGATGGTGCAGGGGAGGTAGTCGCGCTAAGCGGAGCGCTAGCGGAGACGAAGCGTGGTGATGGCACAAATGAATTACAGATTGGCGATCACGTAGTGATCAATGCCAACCTCGGTTGTGGCACGTGCGAATATTGTCTGGCGGGAAAAGATAACATGTGCCTGCAATGGCATTTGCTTGGAGAAACGGTACGGGGTACGTACGCAGAGTACGTGTCGCTTCCCGTAAAACAGCTTTACCGTCTGCCAAAGGATTTCGATTTCCATCAAGCCGCGGCGGCCGCGCTTGTCTATCAGACGGCGTGGCATTCACTGGTAAAGCGCGGCAACTTACAAAAAGATGAGGCCGTTCTTATCGTCGGGGCAGGGGGTGGAGTTAATACTGCCAGTGTACAGATTGCCAAATGGATTGGCGCCCAGGTCGTGGTTGTAGGGTCAGATGCGAAGAAGCTGGAAATGGCAGAGTCCATTGGGGCAGATATCCTGATTGACCGCTCCAAGGAAGCGGATTGGTCGAAAGCAGTGTTCCTTGCGACAAACAAACGTGGTGTGGATGTCGTTGTGGACAACGTCGGCACAACCTTCATGCAAAGTCTGCGCGCCTTACGAAAGGGTGGACGCCTCTTGACAGTCGGAAACAGCGGCGGACCGAAATTTGAAATTGACAACCGCTACATGTTTGCTAAACATCTCAGCATCCTCGGCTCGACGATGAGTACCTTAAGTGAATTCAAGGAAGTCATGGGATTGATCGTTGCTGGACAATTAAAACCCGTGATAGATAAGACGTATCCCCTCAAAGAAGCTGCTATCGCGCAGGAGCGCTTGTGGAGAAACGAAAATTTTGGAAAAATCACATTGGATATTCATTGATGAAGCGATTCCCCTGGTTTGAAACAATCTTAATCCTGGTTATGATGTCCATCAGTTTGTATGCCGCATTGTCAGACGCGCAAAATCTTTCGTGGCGCTGGTTCACACGCGATGATGCCTATTATTATTTCAAGGTCGCGCAGAATATCACCGAGGGACATGGCAGTACATTCGATGGCATCGACGTAACGAATGGCTATCATCCATTGTGGATGCTGGTTTGTATCCCGATTTTCGCGTTAGCGCGCCTCGACCTGATCTTGCCCTTGCGCGTTCTCCTGCTGGTCATGAGCGGACTGTCTGTTGCTACCGGCATTCTTCTCTACCGTCTGATTGGCAAAATTTTTGCACCAGCACTTGGAGCAGTTGCTGCATTGTTCTGGGTATTCAACCACCATATATTCGCCACCCTTTATCAAAACGGATTGGAATCGGGCATTGCGGCTTTCTTCCTCGTTTTGCTGGTCTACAAACTATATGACTTCGAATTATCCTGGCGCAAAGATCCGGTTTCCAAAAAGCAAATCGCAACACTGGCAGTGATTGCCATGCTGATGATGTTCAGTCGTCTGGACCTTGTGTTTTTTGCAGCCCTGGTAGGAGTCTGGGTCGTCTTTCGGGGTCACTTACTGCGTTTTTTCCTGCCACTTGATATTACTGCCATCATTATCCTGACCATCCTGGCGTTCATGCTACGAGTGGGCCTCGCTGGTTATTACGAATCTGTTGACGTTGCATTAGCGATGGCAGTTGCGAGTTTGGTCGTCAAGATTCCCAGCGCGTTTTTCTTTGGTTTGTACCAACATTCAAAAGTGTTGCGACCTGGCGCATTAATCGCGCGCCTCATTTTGTTTGCACTGACGGGCTCAGTCATTAGTGGAATCCTTGTCCTTGCGATTCAACGACTCGGACTTGTGCAAGGCTCCTTTTCGCGCGTCATTATTTTGATTGACCTTGGCTTGACTTTTCTGTTTTTTGGCATCAGTAGGTTTATGTTCATGGGTTTGCGAAAAGCGAACTCTTCCGCTCCAGATTTACGCGGGGAACCCTGGAACGATTTGCGCGACCACTGGAAAAAATGGATCACTGAGGGCGGGATTTATTATGGCATCGTTTTTGGTGGGCTGGGCATTTATATGGTTTGGAGCAAATTCGTTTTTGGGACCACCTCACCCGTCAGCGGTCAGATCAAACAATGGTGGGCGTCGCTTCCGGGCCGGGCATATGGGGGCTCTTCGCGCGATATATTATCTTTCTTTGGTCTCAGTTATGTTACGGAGGAAAATGCCTGGAGTCCGATCTCCGGGCTGATTGGACGTTGGGCTGAAAACATGTACCGGGTTTTGAAAATAGAAGATGTGTGGCGATATTTGATTCTCCTCACTTTATTCGCAATGGTTTTCTATCTGATTTTGCTTACGAATCGGAATAAGGGAAAGAGTGCCGTTACCCAAATGAGCCTCATCCCGCTCTTGAGCAGCGCCTGGTTACAAGTGCTTTACTACAATGCTCTTAAATATGCTGGGCACAAGGAATGGTATTGGGTCAGTCAGTTGATCATTATTGTTTTGACGCTCGGCCTGATTACCGGTATGCTGTACACGTTGATCCGAAGAATTCCATATATGTCTATTCTTGCCTGGGGGATTGCAGCGTATGTCGGCATCAGTATGGGAATGTCGTTCTGGAATGGCATACGACAGTCGATGCCATACCATCGCTGGTCAGCGGATGCGCCTTTTATGGATATTGTCCCGCTACTTGAAGAGCATACCGAACCTGGAAGTATCATCGGGTTGACCGGCGGCGGCAATGTTGGTTACTTTATTCATGACCGCACCATCGTCAATATGGACGGATTAATCAACAGTTATGGTTATTTTCAGGCTTTGCAGACCAGAGAAGGTGGTCAATACCTTCAAAATATCGGTCTTGATTACGTGCTCGCTAATCCGGTCATCCTGGATCAGCAGCCTTACAAGGGTCAATTCAACGAGTATTTGGAGCCGCTGGATGTCTATTATGGTGGCAAACAACTTATGCATTACCGGGCGCCCTAGCAATGGACATTTCGCTTCACGCGCAACCGAAGCTTGTTCCCTTTATGGGATAATGAATCCATGCCTCTAAAGCGACCTTTCGGTGTAACCCTGCTCCTATGGCTGGTGTTAAGCCTATCAGCGTGGGGCGCAGTTCGGCTTTTTGCCGCCTTCCGCTGGTGGAATGTGTTGAACGAATTCGGCGCGCGCCTGGGCCCTCTATATTTATCCATAACGGGTGCGGGTTGGATCCTGGTGGGAGCCGTGCTGTTGTGGAGCCTTTTCAGCGGAAAATCGTGGGCACGTCTGGCGATCCCCATATCGATATTCCTTTGGGTCATGGAATATTGGGTCGAACGGATGTTTTTTGAAGCACCGAGAGCAAATTTCTTCTTTGCACTGATCCTATGCATCCTTCTGTTCGTTGTGACGTCCATCAGTGCATTCAATCAAAAGACCAAGAGATTCTTTGTCAGAAGCGAGGAACATGAGCAATCAAATGAATATTCAGACTCTGCGCGAACATAAGACCAAATCACGGCTGGGCGGTGGACCGGAACGTATCGAAGCGCAACACAAAAAAGGGCGGTTGACCGCCCGCGAGAGAATTGATCTTTTACTAGATAAAGGCTCATTTCGGGAATTAGATGCCTTCGTTCAGCACCGTACGCACGACTTCAATCTTGACGGACAAAAGTTTATGAGTGACTCGGTTGTGACAGGCTGGGGCACGATCGAGGGCCGCCTGGTCTATGTCTTCTCGCAGGATTTCACGGTTTTTGGTGGCAGTTTGGGTGAAGTCCATGCCGAGAAGATTTGCAAGATCATGGATATGGCGATGAAAAACGGCGCGCCTGTGATCGGCCTGAATGATTCGGGCGGTGCGCGTATTCAGGAAGGTGTAGTTGCGCTTGGGGGCTATGCGGATATTTTCCTGCGGAATACCCTCGCTTCAGGAGTTGTTCCGCAAATTTCAGCGATCATGGGACCCTGTGCCGGAGGCGCAGTTTATTCTCCAGCGTTGACTGATTTCATTTTCATGACGCGCAATACTTCTTATATGTTTGTCACCGGGCCAGACGTTGTAAAAGCTGTAACTCATGAGGCGGTATCGTTTGAGGAATTGGGAGGGGCAAGTGTCCATTCGGAAAAATCTGGTGTCTGCCATGTCGCCGCGGATAGTGAAGCGGATACGTTGTATTTGATCCGCAAATTGTTGATGTATCTTCCGCAAAATAACATGGAAGATCCTCCATTTATGCCGGGTGATGATCCGCTCCGCATGGACGAGAAGTTGGATACGATCATTCCCAACGATCCAAACAAACCCTACGATATCAAGGAAGTTCTGCGCATGATTGTGGATGGCGGACAGTTCTTTGAGATCCATGAAAATTATGCAGCAAATATTGTGGTCGGGTTTGCACGCTTAGGTGGGCACTCTGTTGGAATTGTGGCAAATCAACCTGCTGTCCTGGCTGGCGTATTGGATATTGATGCCAGCGAAAAAGGCGCCCGCTTTGTCCGCTTTTGTGATTCATTCAATATCCCGATCATTACGTTTGAAGATGTGCCAGGATTTCTTCCGGGTACTTACCAGGAGCATCATGGAATTATTCGTTCTGGCGCGAAACTGCTTTACGCGTATTGTGAGGCGACCGTTCCCAAATTGACAGTGATCACGCGTAAGGCCTATGGTGGCGCATATTGTGTCATGTCATCCAAGCATATCCGCAGCGACTTGAACCTGGCGTGGCCCTCCGCGGAGATCGCAGTGATGGGACCGGATGGCGCCGTCAGTATCATCTTCCGCAAGGAACTTGAAAAAGCTGAAGACCCGCTGAAGAAAAAAGCCGAATTGGTCGCTGACTATCGTGAGAAATTCGCCAGTCCTTATGTGGCAGCGGAGCGTGGCTATATTGATGATGTGATCGAGCCAAAGGAGACACGTCCGCGCTTGATCAACGCGCTGGAAATGCTGAGCAACAAGCGCGACACCAGCCCTGCGAAAAAGCACGGGAATATTCCGTTGTAATTCTGTCGTTGCGAGGGGATTGCTTCGTCGCAACAAACGCTCCTCGCAATGACGATGAGAGGTGTCATGTTTCAAAAAGTTTTAGTTGCTAACCGTGGGGAGATCGCTGTACGCATTATTCGTGCCTGCCGCGAACTGGGGATCGATACGGTCGCAGTGTATTCAGAAGCGGACCGGCGCGCGCTACATGTCCGCTATGCAGATGAGGCGTATTTGCTGGGCCCCGCACCTTCGCGCGAATCTTATTTACGGGCGGATAAGATCATTGACATTGCGCGCAAGTGTGGCGCAGATGCTGTCCATCCCGGTTATGGATTTCTGGCAGAACGCGAGGATTTTGCTGCGGCTTGTGCAGAAGCTGGTATTGCATTTATCGGTCCTAAACCCTCGTCGATTGCAGCGATGGGGGATAAAGCGGAAGCGCGCGCAACGGTCATTAAGGCTGGTGTGCCGGTTGTGCCAGGGACGGAAGATGTGGGCAATATGACCGATGAGCAGTTGCTCAGGGCAGCACCCCAGATTGGCTTCCCGCTTCTGATCAAGGCCACCGCGGGTGGCGGTGGAAAAGGGATGCGGGAAGTAGAAAGTCTCGAGGAAATGGCCACCCTCTTGCAGTCTGCGCGACGTGAGGCGGAATCCGCGTTTGGCGATGGAAACGTCTATTTGGAAAAATTGGTGGAGGGTGCGCGTCATATTGAAATCCAGATCCTGGCGGATACTCATGGGAATGTGATCCATTTAGGAGAACGAGAATGTTCGCTGCAGCGCCGTCATCAAAAATTATTGGAAGAGGCGCTTTCGCCTGCCCTTGATGATGACCTGCGTGAGACGATGGGGAGCGTGGCTGTGAAAGCTGCCAAAGCCGTGGATTATGTCAACGCAGGCACGATTGAATTTTTGCTTGATAAGGATAAGAATTTTTATTTCCTTGAGATGAATACGCGTTTGCAGGTGGAACACCCCATCACGGAAATGGTCACCGGGATTGACATTGTCAAAGAGCAAATTCGCGTGGCGCGTGGTCGTGTATTGAGTTACAAACAGGAGGATGTAAAGTTTAGTGGTCACGCGATCGAGTGCCGTATCAATGCGGAAGATCCCTATGACAATTTCCTGCCGTCGACAGGACGCATTACGCACAGTCTTATCCCAACAGGACCGGGGGTGCGAGTGGATACTGGGGTCTATCCCGGTTTTGAGGTCACCCCATTTTATGATCCCATGATCGCGAAGTTGATCGTGTGGGGAGAAACACGTGCGCAGGCAATCCTGCGGATGCGTCGGGCACTGGAGGAATATCGCATTGTGGGTGTGCGCACGAACATTCCTTTTCATCAGACCCTGATGGACTCACACCGTTTTATGGGCGGACAATATGACACTCGTTTTGTCGAGGAACGCTTTTCCATGGACGAGGCTGGCGAGGGCAAAGACGTTCATGCAGAGACCGCCGCCATCCTTGCCACGTTGGTGGCACATCAGGAGACAGAACGCTCTGCCAATATTGTGAATCGCAATGAGCGTGATACAAGCAATTGGAAGTGGGTGGGTCGTTGGGAACGAATGCATAGATAGGTCTCGATATGGGCGTTGCGATGGTTGAGTAGGATACTGCGCGTATCGAAACCCGCAACGCCCTACTCGACCAACTGTAAATACAATTCTGAGATAACCACATGAAATATATTACGACTGTTGAAGACAAACAATTTCTAGTTGAGATCATTGACGAGAAGCACGTGAGTGTTGATGGAAAAGTTTATGAAGTGGATTTTGAGTCTGTCAGCGGGCAGCCTGTTTACTCACTCATTGTGGATGGAAAATCACATGAGTCGTATGTAGCGGCGGGCGATCATGATTGGCAGGTGTTGATACGCGGACGTTTGTATCCGGTGACGGTGGAGGATGAACGCGAAAAACGATTGCGCAGCGCGGCAGGTGGTGGGGTAGCAGAGACCGGCGAATTCCATCTCAGAGCACCGATGCCGGGGCTGGTGGTCGCGATCCTTGTGGAGGAAGGTCAAGCGATCAAAAAGGGACAGGTGCTGCTGATCCTCGAATCGATGAAAATGCAGAATGAACTGAAATCGTCTCGCGACGGCATCATCGGTCGCCTGCGCGTCAAGCCTGGTGAAACCGTCGAACAAAAACAGACACTATTGAGCGTGATGTAATGGCTGAAAATGGACAGGAGACGGAAGCCAAATTTTATGTGCGGGACCTGAATAAAATCCAGACGCAACTTCAGGCGTTGAAGGCAAATTTGATACAACCTCGTGTGTTGGAAAAAAACATCCGCTTCGACCTACCCGATGCCAGCCTTCGCTCCAAAGGATATGTCCTGCGCCTCAGGTATGACACCGAGGCGCGGCTTACATATAAAGGTGCAAGTGAAAATGAACGGGGAGTTCTCAGTCGTAGAGAAATTGAATTTGTGGTGGAAGACTTTGAGAAGGCAAAGCAGTTCCTTGAAGCACTGGGCTATCAAAAACTGATCTATTATGAAAAGTATCGCACCACTTATAAATTGAATGAATCTTTAGTTATGCTCGATGAGTTGCCCTATGGAAATTTTGTTGAGGTGGAAGGTGAAACTATCGAAATAATTCGCACGTTGTCCCTGCAACTCAACTTAAACTGGGATACAGCCATTGCAACGAGCTATACGGCTATATTTGAACGCGCTCGCACAGCATTAAAATTGTTATTTCAAGACCTATCCTTTGCAAATTTTGCGAATTTAAACGTTAATGCATCGCATTTGGGAGTGCGCGCGGCAGATGAATAATTCCTTCTAGCTCATCACTACTATTGAAAATCATTTCAAAACAACGTATACTGTTGTTGCCTGTTTACCCTGCCCCATATAGAAAATTGAAAAAAACTTGATCCCAGTCTGGCGTTTGTTAGACAAACCACAAATCTATTCGACAAAAGAAAGGGTTCGTTCTATGCACAAGCATTTTCCTATCAATTGCATTGTTCCTCCACATATGTTGAAAAACATCGCTACGAAAGGCACCGAGAGTCAAAAGAATCTTGCAATCAGCACACTAAAGACTTCTGAACGGATGCGCGGGCAACGACAAGCGCTCGCCGAGTTCACTGGCGCGGCATTCAGAGTCGCTGTAGGTGGCAAGGAACGTGTGATCTATGATGCAAAGAACGGATCAAGTCTTCCTGGCATGGTTGTGCGCAAGGAAGGAGATGGCCCCAACGCAGATGTAGCGGTGAACGAAGCCTATGATGGAAGTGGCGTCACATATGATCTGTATAACGATGTGTATCAAAGGAATTCCATTGATGGCAGTGGAATGCGCCTGGACTCAACAGTACATTATCGGGTCGGCTATGACAACGCCTTTTGGGATGGCGAGCAGATGGTCTATGGTGACGGCGATGAAAATCTGCCAGAGAACGAGCGTATTTTCAATCGCTTCACAATCGCACTGGATGTCATTGGTCATGAATTGACTCACGGTGTGACGCAGTTCGAAGCCAAGCTGACGTATTCCCAGCAGCCTGGGGCATTGAATGAATCGATGTCAGATGTGTTTGGGTCGATTGTAAAACAATATAAACTTCAGCAAACCGCAACGGAGGCAGATTGGATCATCGGTCAAGGGTTGTTGACTGCAAATGTCAATGGCGTTGGCATTCGCTCCATGAAAGCACCGGGGACTGCCTATGACGATCCTGTACTTGGCAAGGACCCACAACCTGCACATATGAAAGACTACGTCAACACGGTTAGCGACAATGGCGGTGTCCATATCAATTCCGGGATCCCCAACCACGCTTTTTATGTCGTTGCCACGGAATTGGGAGGCTTTGCCTGGGAAAAAGCGGGCCAGATTTGGTATGTTACTTTAAAGGACAAATTGTCCGCAAATTCCAAATTCCAGGATTGCGCAAATCTGACGTATCAGACCGCGGCAGATTTATTTGGCGCAGGCGGCATCGAACAACAGGCCGTTAAAAAAGGCTGGGCCGAGGTTGGCATAACGGTCGGCGGGACTGAACCTCCACCTGATGGTGGTGGTGGTTGCTTGGAGGCGTTGCTCCGCCTGGTTGGCGCCGCGCCCGCCAAAGGTTAGTGAGGCAAATATGCAAGTTGAACGGATCAAATTTGAACGTACAGGTGGATTCGCTGGAATGCGAATTGCTACGGATCTTAAACTCGATGATCTGCCTGAGGATCAAGCTCATACTATATCAGAGTTACTTGACGATCTGGATTTCGAAGAACTGCCTGAACAGATGATGAATGAGGAGGGCATGCCAGATCAATTTACGTACACAATTACCGTTGAAACAAAAAAGGGGAAACACACTGTTGTCACTGGAGACGTCTCCGCACCTGAAAAGATGCAGGAGTTGCTCCAATTGCTAAATCGTCTGGCAAGGACTCGCAAAAAGCAGTAATTGACCAAAACCTCCGGGCAAACGCTCGGAGTGTTTTTTTAAATACCATTATGGTTATGCTGCAGAATGCCATACAGATGCTGAGTATGTGTTTCTGAATGGGAAGTTTGAATTTTCGCCTGCAGATTATTATCATCGTTTCGTCATGACTGAAACAAGCGGTAAAATAAGTTTATGCCTATGAAAAAACTCTACGGTGGTATTGAAGCCGGAGGCACCAAGTTTGTTTGTGTGGTTGCCAGTGGGCCGGGTCAAATTGTTGACGAAATCCGTTATATGACGACCACACCCAAAGAAACGCTGGGGAAAGCTATTCAATTCTTCCATCCCTTCGTCGCCTCAGGGCAGATCAGCGCCATTGGCGTGGGTGCGTTTGGACCTTTAGATTCGAATCCGCAATCCCCCACATATGGTTTTGTTACGGCTACGCCCAAGCCTGGCTGGAGTAATACCAACGTCCTTGGAACGTTGCGACAGGCGCTGCGGACAAATATTGCTTTTGATATGGATGTCAACACTGCGGCGCTGGGCGAATACTTATGGGGAGCAAGCAAAGGCTGCGATCCTTCACTTTATCTGACCATTGGAACGGGAATCGGTGGTGGATATATCGTCAATGGAAGGCCGCTAATCGGCTTGCTTAGCCTCGAGATGGGACACGTTCTCATCCCTCACAGCCGCGAGTTGGATCCGTTTCCAGGCAGTTGCCCCTTCCATGGCGACTGCTTTGAGGGGTTGGCAAGTGGACCTGCCATCCAGAAGCGACTCGGTGTAACGGGCGCAGTTGTGCCTGAGGATGACGCGTTCTGGGATATCGAGGCGGATTATATTGCAGCCGCGTTGATGAATTACATCCTTACTCTCTCACCAAAGAAGATTATTCTGGGTGGAGGAGTGATGCAGCGTGACTTTCTGTTTCCGAAAATTCAGCGTCGAGTCCTTGAGTTACTGAACGGATATGTGTCCAGTAAAAAAATTTTAGAGGAAATCGAAGATTATATTGTGGCACCCGGCTTGGGAAATCAATCTGGAAGTTTAGGCGCAATTGCACTTGCAATGCAAATGGATGAAAGCCATAACGACCCTCGATTCTGATCGAGGGTCGTTGCATACGTTAGGGCGCAGGCCAGGGAATAATGGCGGGTTCTGAAAATCCGTGTTTTTCGACCGTTTATAGTTTTCCAGAAGAAGGTTGGGCGCAGCCGGCTTCATCCTTCACGGTGTAGCTGGTTGACTCTTGGTCGGGATAAGAGTCTGTCCACCATTTGTAGATCGTGTCCTGGCAGACGAACAATTCGAGCAAATAGCCGCGATCTTTGTCTTTGGTCATATGCACTTGATTCCAACTGATAGTCACCTGACTGCCATCCCGAACAGCAGTTACTCCTGTTGGTGGACCATATTGGTTGCTTCCAATGGATTGCAGATTGAGGTCCTTATAGGCAATTGAGGAAACATCTCCAACCACATCCACGACAGAGGGCGCTACCCAACACAAATAATTCAATTTATCGAACTTGATATACAACCAATTGCTGTAACTGTATCGCCCGCGCACACTCCCAACATCACCTGGATACAAGTCCGCCGCGTGGAGATAAGCAACGGAAGGCCCGTAGCGGCAATGTGCTTGTTTATTGACTGTCACAGTTGGGAATTCAAATGTTGGCGTAAACGTGACCGTTGGTGACAATTCGAGGGTGGGAGTAAATGTAACAGTCGGCGTGATCGTCTCCGTTGGCGTAAAGGTGGATTCAGGCGTTTCCGTCAATTTGGCTGTTGCGGTAACAGCGATTGTAGTTGGAGTAGCCTGGTCTTCCGTAGATGGTGCACAGGCTGAAACAAACAAGAAGATCAGCACCATGATCTTATAGACTTTCATTCAAATTCTCCTAAGAAACGTACAATATTTTTGCCAAGCGCTTCATTGTTATAGCCTCCCTCCATCACAATGATTGTCGGCAGGTCAAGGGCAGAAATCCGCTTTCCAATCTCGCCGATCCCTTCTGTTGTGACCTTGATTGTTCCAAGCGGATCGTCTGCATAAATGTCCATTCCGGCAGAGACGACCAAATAATTCGGCTCAAATCTGCGGATGAGACGTAGTGCTTCTTCCAAAGCTAAGAGATAGCGCGCCTCATCTGTGCCCTTCTCCAGTGGAAAATTTTTGTGGGATCCTAATCCCGTGCCTGCTCCCGTTTCGTCCGCATAACCTGCATAATAGGGATACTCAAAATTCGGGTCAGCATGGATGGAGATGGTCAGCACATCGTCGCGTTCATAGAAAATATCCTGTGTTCCATTTCCACAGTGATAATCAACATCGAGCAGGGCAACTTTCCCTTTGGCTGAAAGCCAGTTCGCTGCGACCGACGCATTGTTGATAAAGCAATATCCAGCTGCGTAATCTTTCCCTGCGTGGTGACCGGGCGGACGGCACAATGCAAACGCAGTTTGCTCTCCATTGACAACTGTCTCTGCCGCGCTCAACGCGCAATTTGCAGAAGCCAGCGCGGCTTGATAGGTCCCCTCGACAATACAGGCACTCAAATCCATTATGTAATAGCCTGCACGTCCTAGGAGTGAGGTCGGCTTTTGGGGATGGCGCCGAAGCGCAAACGTGGCAGGCAGCAGCGTGGATTTATCTTTGGCTTCAGAGGCCAGCCATTCGGTCCAGCAAGAAGCGAGAAAGTCAATATAGTCCTTATCATGCACCGCGTAGATCGGGTCGAGTCCAAAATCCCTTGGCTCACAAAGATCTGCCCAATCCGTTTGAGTAAGTGCATTCAAAATGCGATCCATGCGGTCGGGGTTTTCCATGTAAGGCGTTCGCAAACCGCCATCGAACACTTCGAATGGTGGTTCGTGTTTGCGATGCGCTTCCGAATAGCAAACTTTCATTTCATCTCCGTAAGAACTTGTACTACAATTCTATCAATAGAACGGAGGAAATATGGACGTATTCGAAGCTATACATACCCGACACTCACAGGGAAAGGTCAAACCTGATCCGTTGCCACGAGAATTAATTGAAAAGCTATTGGATGCCGCAGTGCAGGCGCCAAACCATTACAAGGTGAGGCCCTGGCGCTTCGTTGTTTTGACTGGCGAAGGGCTTAAGAAGCTTGGAGATGTGATGGCAGCTTCACAACAGGACCGTCATCCTGATTTCCCACCCGAGGCATTCGACAAATGCCGCGCGTTACCGTTCCGGGCTCCCGTCGTCATCGCCGTCGGTGTGGACAAGCCAATTGAGCCGAAAGTGTTGGAAATCGAAAATGTTTGCGCCGCCGCTGCGGCAACTGAGAATCTTTTGCTCGCCGCACACGCCATGGGCTTAGGCGCAAAATGGCGTACTAGTGATTGGGCCCGAGACCCAATGGTGAAGGAATTTCTGGGTTTTGAAGCTGACCAACATATTGTTGGTTTTATCTATGTTGGTTACCCTGAGTTTATGGCTGAGTATCCACCGCGACCTTCATTTGAAGATCGAAC
>DASWEH010000672.1:0-16501 GCA_036394895.1 Anaerolineales bacterium | reverse complement strand
CTGGGAACGTTGTCCATCATTGCTATCCTCAGTCAATTCAAGGAATCAAGACAAGATACAAAGTTGTGGGCAGGAGGAATCCTGTTTATTTACCTTTGCCTATTCGTTCCATCTGTTATTCTTAAATATTTTGTAGTGTATGGAAGGCTCGCGCGGCTGATAATTCCATTCTTGGTCCTTCTCTCCGCTCAGGGGCTGGTCCAAGTGAAAAACCGCTTAGCATCAGGTCGAAAGCTCGCGATGGTTATCTCGGCGCTCATCTTTATTCAAGCTGCTTGGAATTTCATGTCTTCCTATCCTCTCAACTACCCGCGGCAATTTGTCGCCGAGGCAAAAGCTAAATTTCCTGGTTTCGAATTTTCATCCAAACGCCTGGCTTTTGGAGCTCCGGTACTATGCCAGAATCATGGTTATATTATGGAAAGCGCCAAGTATTATGTGACCCCTCCTGAGAAGATTCCCAGAGTGCAGGGGCAGCTCTTATTGTCAGCCCAACACCCTTCTAACTTCCTGCCCTATCAATATGATGGGGATCCTCCCGCGATGAGACAGCTTTTCCGTATCCAAAAGCTAAAAATGAACTTTTATAAAGTGGATGAACAATTCATGTCAGAAACAAATCCAGCCTGTATGACTATTAAGAACTGTGTAGTCCATGAAAAATAATCACTTAAAAATTCAGTTACTTTCACTTGACCTCTTGCATAAGTGATCCTTTGCCTAGCCACAGAGTCCACTGAGACCTTTGAGAAAAACTCATTTTCTCTGAGTTCTCCCCTGGCACCGTCCGCAACACTTGCACTGCACTGCACCGAACGCACGATTTGCTAAGCAAATCGGGTGCAAGTTTTGCGAAGCTCCCCGAAGCGTAGCTGAGTGGGAGGGCAGGTGTGTGGCGAAAAGACTTTCGCAAGAGGCCAATTACAAACAAAGAAAAGGTTGTGAAAATATATGACTACTCCTTGGAAATGCGGCGATATCATTGCGTGGAGGGGAATTTATCGAAAGCGCATCTGGCATGTCCAGCCGACAATTCTTGTCAAAGATACTCCTGAAGAGATTGTGCTAACCCTACTTCCTGGGACGGAATGTATTGCTCCTGAAGGATATTCGTTAGGAAAGAATAGCTATAAACGCCGATGGAATTTTAAAGAAAAGGATTGGCAATCAGAAAAGTATTCCTGGAGTACAAATCGTTTATTGCTCCTGACAGAACCCGAAAAATATTATTCGACGATCTTTTTTTGGAATCATGAAAGCAATGAATTCCTGTGCTATTACATCAATTTTCAGTTGCCGTTCCAGCGAAATCAATCCGCGGTGGACACCTTGGATTTGGACCTCGACCTCATCATCCACCCAGATTTCAGCTACGAATGGAAAGATGTGAACGATTATCAGAAAGCAATTGAAAACGAAGTCATCTTTCCCGAATGGATGAGGGGAATTGAAGCGGCAAAGCAGGACGTTTTCGAGAAACTTGAAACGCGCCAATATCCTTTTGATGGCTCGTGGCTGAACTGGAAGCCCGATCCATGCTGGTCGCCGCCCATACTGCCTGAAAATTGGGATAAGATATAAAGATAATACCCCGCGCTGAGCGGAGCGAGTGGCAGCGAGCGAAGACGAAGCGTTAGCAGTAAAGCATTCCTGTACGGGCCCAGCGATTGCTTTGGCCTTTGCGCTCGCAATGACGAGCTGAGTTTTATTGTTGGAGTAAGAATGATATCCCCTCAAAAAGCGATCCATTACGAGAGATATGAATTCAAAAAATGGAAGCCGTTCGACGCCGAAACGATTGTCGAAAGTCCCGTCTCATTGACGGTCAACGGCCAGGTGTGGTTGACATTTATGTGTACGCCGGTCAATTTGGAAGCGATGTCAATCGGATTCCTTTACAACGAAGGCATCCTTGAGTCGATGGACGAGGTGGAAGACGTACGCATTTGTGAACATGGCGATAACGTGGATGTCTGGTTGAGCCACAGCGTGGAACAGCCTCAATCCTGGCGGCGCACATCCGGTTGTACGGGCGGCGTTACCGCTGTGGATGTATTGGCACGGGTGAATGTCTCATTTAACGGCGACCAGCCCAAGTTCCCGCCTGAAGCGATTGGTCATCTCGTGGAGATGTTAATTCAATCACAAGAGTTGTATCGTGAAACGGGTGGAGTCCACACCTCCGCATTGAGCGACGGAGAAAAAATCGTCTTTATCGCAGACGATATTGGCAGGCACAACACGCTTGATAAGATCGCGGGGTTATGTCTCATGAACGATGTCTGGCCCGAGACAAGGATCCTGATCACAACTGGACGCATTAGCTCGGAGATGCTGCAAAAAGCCGCGCGCATTCAGGCACCCATTTTGATCTCGCGCACCTCGCCAAGTTCGCTTTCCATTGAAATGGCAGAACGATACGGCATCACATTGATTGGCTACGCACGGCGGGATCGATTCAATGTTTATTCCAATGGTCAAAGAATTCAATCGAACGAAAGTCAATAGGAACCGCTGTAACGCTGATAATCACGCAATATATTATGACAAATATCCTCCTAAAACATGAAGAATGGAACTTACAAAGGAATATAGTCTCCGTATAATTACAGTCAGTAGTGGCGAGTTTGTAACAACATAACACAATGCAGATCATCGCAGAACATCGCTCTCTCATTATGCACAACGAAGTACACCGCAGCCCTTCGCACTAACTCGCCCTACCTGGTGATGACAATATCGTCAATTCAATACCTAATGTCATTATCCAAGCCGCCCCTTTTCGGGGCGGCTCTTTTTATCAATCATTTGTGAAATCTATCACTATAAATAAAGAAGAATGTCTCTGACTATTAAACGTAATTGGACTTAGTATGTCAGAGCAGAGTGCTACGCGCTTTCTTGTTTGAAATCAGTGAAAGGATCTTTAATCAGATGCATCTGAAAGACATTATTGAATTGGTGGATGGAACACCCTTAAACCCTGATGTGGATATGAATATAAAAATACGCGGCGGCTGCGGGGCAGATCTGATGAGTGATGTGCTTGCCTCTAGTCAGCCAAAGGCCGTTCTTCTTACCGGCTTAACAAATCCTCAGGTGGTGCGAACGGCACAAATCGCTGAGTTTCGAGCGATCATTTTTGTACGCGGTAAACAACCCCAAGCCGAAACGCTTACCATTGCGACCCAGGAAAATATGCCGTTGATCACCAGTCCATTTGGCATGTTCGAGGTGTGCGGACGACTCCACAAAGCCGGACTTCCAAGCTTCGAATCACATGTGCCCACCAGCTAGAACCCCGACCGAGCAGGAGATCCATGGACGTCATGGTCGCCCCATTACAGACCAAGATGCTCATGATATTAGCCGCGTTGAGGAACTCTCCTACGACTTAAGAATCCACGAGGTGATGACAGCGGAGGTAAAAACAGCCACACCGGATCTGCCGCTCTCAAAAGTACTCGACACCTTACGAGTGAATCGTATTTCCGGTCTCCCGGTGGTGGAAAATGAAAAACTTGTTGGCGTCCTGAGTCTTGAAGACATTGTCAGGGCACTTCAAAAAAATGATCTCGCTGCACACACCAGTCAATACATGACCCGAGAAGTTGTAAGCGTCGCGAATTATGACTCTATCGTAACAGCCATCCGTACGTTTACTGAAAAACAATTAGGGCGTTTGCCAGTTGTGGATGAAAATAACAAGCTCGTCGGAATGATCACAAAGGGTGACATCACCCGAGGTATTCTGGTCGCGCTGCAGAAAGATTACAAGACAGAGGCTGTTCGCCGCTATCGAGCAAGCCACCTGTTCGAAGACATTATTTCGGAGCGCACCACCCTCGTCCTTCGCTACACGATCAAGGCAGGTGATTTCACACAGGGTGGAAAAGCCTCCAGCCATATCAAACGCGCACTGCTCCGATTGGAGGCCGATCCACAGATCACAAGGCGCTGCAGTATCGCTGTCTATGAGGCGGAGATGAATCTCATCATCCACACCACGAACGGCGGCATCTTAAAACTCGAAGTGGAACCGCACCGTATTACGATGTCGGCCACCGATGACGGACCGGGTATCGCTGATACCGAAATGGTCTTTCAGCCGGGTTATTCGACAGCCACAGAGCAGGTGCGCGAAATGGGCTTTGGTGCGGGCATGGGACTGGTCAACATGAAACGCTGCGTGGACGAGATAAAACTGGAATCAATGCTTGGCAAGGGCTCAAAACTTGTCATGCGTATCTTTATCCCCAATCAAACCGTCGGCGTAAGCCGGGAGGGACAAAACGATGAACCTTCAACAAATCATTGATCAACTCAATCTGACTGTATTAACCGAGCCCCGCGACTTTACGAGCGTCACAACCCACGGTGGCTATAGCTCCGATCTGCTTTCGTGTGTGATGGCCGGAGCAAAAAAGGGATTTATCTGGACTACTCTTCAAGCACACTTGAACATCGTGGCAGTGGCAGCGCTCACAGAAGTCGCGGCGGTCATCATCACCGAGAATGCTCAACCTGATGCAGCTTCCATTGCCAAAGCGAATCATCAGGGAGTGATCCTATTATCGACCTCTCAACCCACTTATGAGGTCAATGGAAAACTTTGGGAAATGGGTGTTCGCAACTGAATACCGAGGTGGCAATGAAAAAATTTCGAGCCGACCTGCACGTTCATACGGTGCTATCACCCTGCGCCGACGTGGCGATGATTCCCCCACTCATCGTGCAAAGCGCGCTCGAACACAACATTGACCTGATCGCGATTACCGACCATAACTCGAGTGCCAATGTGCGCGCCGTTCAAAAAGCAGCAGAGGCTACAAACTTAACTGTCCTTCCGGGCATGGAAGTGCAATCGCGCGAAGATGTACATCTCCTCACACTATTTGAAAATTCTGAATCACTGGAGGAATGGCAAGAGCAGGTGAACAATGCACTCCCTAACTTGCCGAACCAACCCGGATTTTTCGGCGAACAGTTTGTAGTGGATGAGACCGGAGATTTCCTCCGTAGTGAAACACGTTTGTTATTGACATCCACACGCTTCTCCATTGATGAAATTTTTGAACGCGTCGACTCTTTGGGTGGATTAGTGATACCGGCGCACGTGGAACGCTTTTCCTACGGTCTCTTTCCAACCCTGGGGTTGATCTCAGAAAAATGGCATCTGCTCGCCCTCGAGATTTCCCGCCATATCACTCCGGAAAAAGCCTTCGCCACTTACCCAGCACTTCGCAACTATGAACTCATTCAAGATGGAGATGTCCATCAATTAGGTGATTTTCTGGGTACGACGATATTCATTCTCGCCGCGCCCACTCTAATGGAAATGCGTTTGGCTTTTCATCACATGGATGGGCGCGATGTCTATATTGGAATTCAATCACATTGACGAGCGCAGAGTGTGCATCGAAACAAAGAAATAGTCTTTAATTGTTACCGCTTTTATATGACATTCATCGATTGACTATTTGAAAATGAACGATTACACTAGTTTGTGAAAATAATCACAATTATTGTCAAAGGTGTCTGAATTATGCTTTGTTTAAAAGAAATTCCTGAAAATGATCCGCTCAAAAGCGCGGAACAAAAAACGATTATCGACCAAGCCATTGCAGAAAATAAGGAACGACCTGGTGCCGTGATGTTGGTTCTCAATGAAGTCCAGGGAAAAATCGGTCACGTCTCCCCTTTTATGCAAATCTATATCGCCAAAAGCTTGAAGGTTCCTCTAGGTCAAGTCCACGGAGTCGTCACGTTTTATTCTTTCTTCAAAACGCAACCGCGCGGCAAACATACGATCAAGTTTTGCCTGGGAACCGCCTGTTACGTTGCGGGTATGCCTCAATTGATTGAGAAAGCCAAACAAATGCTGAACATTGAGCTGGGACAAACTACACCCGATGGTCAGATCACGCTGGAAGAATGTCGCTGTGTCGGCGCTTGTAGCCAGGCACCGGTAGTCGTGGTGAACGAAGAAGTGCAGGGAAAATTACGCCCCAACAAGCTTCCACAGATTTTAAAGAAAGTCCAGAAGTAAAAGAATGAGAGAAATAGCCCTACATTTACTTGATATTGCTGAAAATAGCGTTGCGGCAGAGAGTAAGAACGTAAGCGTTCATGTCCATGAAGACCTGTTCCATGACCGTCTCTCCGCTTGTGTGATTGATGATGGGCACGGCATGGATGCTGAAACCGCGCAGCAGGTGCAGGATCCGTTTTATACCACCCGCACCACGCGCAATGTCGGTCTTGGAATTCCTCTGTTGAAGTCCGCTGCGGAAATGGCTGACGGGAGTTTCAGCCTACAATCGGAACCAGGCCAAGGTGCATGGGTGGAAGCGGAGTTTCGTCATAGTCACATTGACCGGATGCCGCTTGGGGATCTGGCATCCACTTTTTTAACTCTGCTGATCTCTCATCCACAAATTGATTGGACGTTCTTATATCGAGTGACTGACAAAAACAAGCAGAGTCGTGATTTCCTTTTTGAGAGTGCGGAATTGAAAAGCGAACTTGGAGACATTTCGCTAACGGAACCTGAAGTATTGACGTTTGTGCGCGGCCTATTCGAAGAAGGCTTCGAAGCCGTCGCGCTGCAAACTGTAGCTGAATAACAAAGGAGAAACTATGCCTGCCATTAAATCTCTTGAAGAACTAAAGCGCATCCGCGAAGAAGCGTTGCAAAAGAAACAAATGAAAGCAACCCCCGGTAACGTACAGGTGATTGTTGCTATGGGCACCTGTGGAATTGCTGCGGGTGCGCGTGACACGATGAAGAGTGTGCTGAATTACATCGAAACCGAGAAGGTAAGCGGCGTGACTGTGACACAAACTGGCTGCATGGGTCGGTGTGAAGAAGAACCAATCGTTCAGGTGGTGCTTGGCGATCAACCCAAGGTGGTGTATGGAAAGGTGAATGCACAGGTTGCGGAAAAAATTATGAGACAGCATGTTCAGAATGGACAGCCTGTAAAGGAAAACATTATTCAGATCTAAATTTTTTGCATTAGATCTTATTTCTTGGTTTGGAGTTTCGAATGGCGTTTTATCGCTCACATGTTTTAGTATGCGTTGACCCGGAGTGCCTGGCAAAAGGCGCTCATGAAGTGGTTGATGCATTACAGGATGAATTTATTGCCCAGGGTTTGAACGACGAAATTCAGGTGCTGGAAACATCGCGTATTGGTGGCTGTGGTAACGGTCCGGAGATGATGGTGTATCCGGAAGGTATCCATTATGTTGGCATGACGCCGGATGATATCCCATATCTTGTTGAAGAACATTTTCTAAAGGGAAGAATCGTTGAGCGCTTCCGCGAAGTTGTAAGACCAATTGTAGATGAGGAACTGGGTGCGCTCCGCCCGAAAGAAGTGCGCGTTGTGCTGCGCAACTGTGGTCAGATCGACCCGAACAATATTGAAGATTATCTAGCGACCGATGGTTATCAGGCACTTGGTAAAGTGCTGTTTGAGATGACACCCGAAGGCGTGATCGATGAAGTCTTGAAATCTGGTTTGCGCGGACGCGGTGGAGCAGGCTTCCCAGCTGCGAAAAAATGGCAAATCACCCGCGACGTTCAGGATAGTCCCAAGTATATGATCTGCAATGCAGATGAAGGCGACCCGGGCGCGTTCATGAATCGCCGCGTGCTGGAGGGCGATCCGCATTCGGTGATCGAGGGGATGATCATCGGCGCGTACGCGGTCGGTGCGAGTTATGGGTACATCTATTGCCGTGCGGAATATCCGGTCGCAGTGCAAACCCTCAATATTGCGATTGCCCAAGCGCGCGAGTTCGGGTTCTTAGGGAAGAACATTCTCGGAACAGATTTCAGTTTCGATCTTGAAGTGCGTGTTGGCGCAGGTGCATTTGTCTGCGGTGAAGAGACAGCTTTGATCGCGTCCATCATGGGCATGCGCGGTGAACCTCATCCACGTCCACCCTTCCCCTCCGTCAAAGGCGTGTGGGATAAGCCCAGCAATAACAACAACGTTGAAACCTACTCGAACGTGCCGCAAATCATTTTGAACGGTGCGGCATGGTATGCCAGCATGGGCACGGAAAAATCCAAAGGGACCAAGACCTTCGCAGTTGGTGGAAACGTCGTCAAGCCGGGATTGATCGAAGTGCCGATGGGCATTACCCTGCGCGAGATCATCTTCGATGTCGCTGGTGGTATCAAAGACAATCGAAAGTTCAAAGCTGTACAGACGGGTGGCCCGATGGGTGGATGTCTCACCGAGCAACACCTGGACCTGCCGCTCGATTACGAAGCGTTATCCAAAGCGGGTTCCATGATGGGCTCGGGTGGGCTCGTCGTGATGGACGAAACCTCCTGCATGGTGGATATCGCCCGCTTCTTCATGGACTTTACACAGGCTGAATCGTGCGGAAAATGTACGCCCTGCCGCGTCGGGACTCGTCGCATCCTTGAACTCTTGCAAAAGATCTGCGATGGTAAGGGTGAAGCTGGCGATATAGAGAAGCTCGAAGATTTGTGCTTTGAAGTGTCACGAAATAGCCTGTGCGGACTCGGTCAAGGTGCGCCGGTTCCGGTCATCAGCACGCTGAAAAATTTCCGCCATGAATATGAAGCGCATATCTACGAAAAGCGTTGTCCGGCAAAGGTCTGTCGCCCGCTGATCCGCATGGAAATCCAGGGGCCGATTTGCACCGGTTGTACAGTCTGCGCGCGCAACTGCCCAGTCGAAGCGATTAGTGGCGAGCGACGACAAGTGCATCATATCGATGACAAGACCTGTATCCGCTGCGGCATCTGTGTACAGGTTTGTAACTTCAATGCAATTGCAGTTGAATCTTAAGCGATGAAAGCCTACTCATGGAGATCTGATGATTGCCTCAACAATTGAACGTGATGTCTCGGTCATTGTAAAAGACGCCATTGAAAAGCATGGCGCAACGAAGGATGCCTTGATACCGATCCTGAGTGAGATCAACTATGCGATTGGATATATTCCTGCTGAAGCATTTGAGGAAGTCCATAAGCAACTCAACAGCCAATCGGAACATGTGTATGTTTCTAAGAGCCAGCTTTTCGGACTTGCCAGTTTCTACGACATGCTCTCCACAAAACCGAGAGGTCGTCACGTAATCAAGTTCTGTGAAAACGCTCCGTGTCACGTGGTTGGCGGCAAAGCCGTCTGGGATTCGCTCTGCGAAATACTGGATTTGAAAAATGGCGAGACCACGCCCGATAAAAAATGGACGCTGGTTACCACTTCCTGTTTGGGACTCTGCAGCGTGGGTCCAGTTGTGTTGATTGATGATGATCTGTATGGAAATGTCAGTCCCGATCAGATCGATCAAGTCTTAGCGCGGTACGAGTAGGAGCTAGCATGCAAACCAAACGTGCCATGATTTTAGTCTCCAACGATCCTGAAAGTATTCGTCTGGGCGCGAATGAATTGATCAAGAATTTGACCGAAGCATTGATCGCTTATGATCTTCAGGATGAAGTGGAAATCTCCACACTCTCAAGTATCGGAACATCCAATATTTTGCCGCTGGTGGTTGTTTATCCTGAGGCAACAGTTTATGGACCAGTCAAAGCCGCGGACGCCCGCTTTCTTGTCGAGGAACATCTCTACAAGGGACGTATCGCCACCGATCTTGTCGCTCCACCCAAACAACTAAGCGGAAACATCGGCTGGCTGCGCGCTCATAAGGGATACAACCCTGCCGAGCAACGTATCGTGCTGGAACGCGCCGGTCGTATTGACCCCGAAAACATCGAAGAGTTTATCACTGAAAACGGATATCAAGCCCTGGGGAAAGCTCTGTCCGAAATGACACCTGAGCAGGTGATCGAGACCATCGAGAAATCCGGCTTGCAGGGACGCGGCGGCGCTGGCTTCCCCACCGGGCGCAAGTGGAAATTTGTCCGCATGGCAAAAGGTGATAAGAAATATATCGTCTGCAATGCGGATGAAAGCGAGCCCGGTACGTTCAAGGACCGCATCGTGCTCGAAGGCGATCCGCACACCATCCTTGAAGCGATGACGATCGCCGGTTATGCCCTCGGGGCAGATGAAGGCTATATCTACATCCGCGGCGAGTACGGCCTCGCCTATCGCCGCTTACAGCATGCGATTGAGCAAGCTGAGGAATTTGGTTTCCTTGGCAACAACATCTTCAACACTGATTTCAATTTCCACATTCATCTGCATACGGGTGCAGGCGCGTATGTCTGTGGAGAAGAAACTGCGTTGATCGAATCGATCGAAGGCAAGCGCGGTGAACCGCGCGCACGTCCTCCCTACCCCGTGACGCACGGGCTGTGGAACAAACCCACGCTGGTCAACAACGTGGAAACGCTGGCGAACATCCCGGCAATCATCCGCAATGGAGCGGAATGGTATCGCTCGCTCGGAACACCCTCCAGCCCGGGCACGAAGGTGTACACGATCATGGGCAATGTGAATTTCATGGGTGTGATCGAAGTGCCCATGGGAATCACCTTGCGTGAAGTGATCAACATCTACGCAAAAGGGATGAAGCCCGGAAGCATCTTGAGGCTGGCGCAGACTGGCGGCTCAAGCGGATCGATCATCCCAGCGAGTTTGCAGGATACGCCGATGGACTTCGAGTCCTTTCGCAAAGCGGGAGTTTCACTCGGTTCCGGCGCCTTGCTGATCTGTGATCAAAATACTTGTATTGTAGATCTGGTCAAAGTGTTGTTGCAGTTCTTCCGCTTTGAGTCTTGCGGAAAGTGCACACCTTGTCGGGTCGGTACGCAGCGCGCGTATGAGATCGTCGAACGCATCTCGCAGGGACAGGGCAAGCTCGAAGACCTGAATGTCCTCATCAGCCTGGCACAGGAAATGGAAAGGGCATCCAACTGCGGCTTGGGTCAGACCGCCGCTGTCCCGATCCGCGATATGTTGAAGCATTTTAGAACGGAAGTTGAAGCACACATCCTTTTGGGAAGCTGTCCCGCTGGGAAATGTGAAATGCTCCCGGAAGTTGTTGAACTCGTGTAAAAAAGAGGAACGCATGGTACAGATAACGATCAATGGAAAACAGATTGAAGTTCCCGAAGGAACGACCGTTTTGCGCGCCGCAGAGATGGCAGGCATTACTATCCCCCGGTTATGTGACCACAAGGAATTGACCCCATACGGTGGCTGCCGCTTGTGCATCGTCGAAGTGCAGGGTGTGCGTGTGCCAATGGCCTCGTGCACATTACCTGTCAACAATGGCATGGTGGTCAACACGGAAACCGAAGCGCTCAAGAAATCGAGAAAGTTCGTGCTCTCGATGTTGTTCAGTGAACGCAACCACTTCTGCCCGTTCTGCCAAGCAAGCGGTGGCGATTGTGAATTACAGAATGCTGCCTACCACGAAGAGATGACGCGCTGGCCCATTCAGCCGGGCTGGAACAACTTTGTGGTGGATACAACCCATCCCTATTTTGTGCTGGATAACAACCGCTGCATCCTATGCCGACGCTGTGTACGCGCCTGCGCGGAAATGGCTGGCAACTTTACTCTCTCGGTTGCCGAACGTGGCGCAAAGAGTATGGTTGTTGCCGATACCGATGTACCCCTCGGCGAAAGTACATGTATCAAATGCGGAAGTTGTGTTCAAGTTTGTCCTACCGGCGCGATCATCGAGCGAACAAGTGCTTATCAGTTACATGACAAAGACTTACAAGAAATCAAATCAATTTGTACAGGCTGTTCAGTGGGATGTTCGATAAAGATCATGGTTCGAGATAATCGCATCGTTCGAATTGAAGGCGACTGGGATGGCAGCGTTAACCATGGGACACTCTGTGAACACGGGCGCTATCATCCAATCGTAGAGTCACGCAAACGCCTCACAACTCCGCTCATGAAGAAAAATGACAAACTGGAACCCGTCTCATGGAATGAAGCATTGAAAGCTGTGGCAGATCAATTGCGTCCGCTCTCCGGACAACAGGATGGCGTTGCAGCGATCGTCTCCACGAGGCTGCCTGCCGAAACTCTGACCGCGTTCAAAGACTTGTTTGCAGCCACGCTTCACAGCAAACTCGTGACCAGTACTGAAGAAGGCATGCCTACTGCAAGCGTTACAAAATTCGCAGAGAAACAAGGCGCTTTTGAAGGCAAGCTGGATGTGCTGCGCAACGCGGATACCATAATGTGTATCGGGGCAAATGTTGGACGCACACATATGGTCGCGGGCTTTATGTTCAAGCGCAACATGCCCAAGGGGACGCGCTTGATCAACATTGATCCCGAAGAGAATGAACTCGATGACTTGGCAAATCTAAGCCTCAAGAACAAGCCAGGCTCAGACCTCGCGCTCATTCACGGGCTGCAAGCGATCATCGTCAACGAAGGCCTAGGACGTTCACCCTTAGCGATCGCTGATGCAGATTCACTCATTCAAAAAGCCGTCGAAGAAACAGGGATCTCTTTTGACCAGCTTACTCAGACAGCCCGAATACTGGCAAACTCCATCACGCCTGTAATCCTGTTTGGCAAAGGCATCACTGCCCAGCGCGATGAATACCTGGTCGAAGAACTTTATAACCTTGCGGTTCTGGTCGGTGCAGTGGATGGTGAACGCGCTGGATTACTCTCCATCAAAGGTGAAGCAAACAGTCTTGCCGCCACTCTGCTGGGTCTGGACCGGGTCTTCGAATTGAACGGTCAAAAGGCTGTTTATGTAGCTGTGGGCGATGATTATGTTTCCAAGTCACTGGTGGAGCGCGTCTCGAAAGCACCTTATCTCGTCGTGCAAGCCAGTTACGAATCCAAACTCACCGCGCAGGCAGATGTTGTTCTGCCTGTCACGATTTGGTCGGAGCAGGAAGGTCACTACCTCAACCTGGATGGGCGTGTACAGAAGACTGAGAAGGTTCTTTCGTCACCTGAGCATGTACGCGACAACCTAGCCGTAGTCAATGAACTCGCAACGCGCATGAACATTTCACTGGAAAGCAACTGGCAGCAGGCGATCCAAGTCCGTAAATCCAGTGTCGCTTTGAATTACCGCTTGTCAAATTAATTGATAAATTTTCCGCATGGCTTTGTAAGCCAAAATCTGAACGTCAGGTTTGCAACATCATGCGGTACTGTGTAGAGGAACTTATGAACAAACCTAAAATTGCTTCGGATTGGATCTGTGGTTGCGCAGGCTGCCATATGTCCCTGCTCGATATGGATGAGCGCATATTGAAAATCGTTGAACTCGCCGACCTGCGCGCTACTCCGATCACAGACTTGAAAGAACCGGATGCAAGCGGCGTGGACGTGGGCATTCTGGAGGGCGGCATCAATAACAGCGCCAATGAAGAGGTTGCTCATAAGATGCGCAAACGCGCCAGGATCTTAGTGGCGCTTGGAGATTGTGCCGTGTTCGGTGGTGTTCCGGCGATGCGGAATTTCTGCGGCGTGGAAGCTGCGCTCAAACGCGCGTATGTGGAAGCCGAGAGTAACGAACCTGGCAGCCAGATTCCCAACGACCCGGAGCTGGCAACGATGACCCAGGCGCGCGCCCTTCATGAGGTTGTTCCTGTGGACTATAACGTTCCCGGCTGCCCTCCCGATGCGGACACGATCTTTTACGTGCTTGCTGAATTGGCACAGGGACGCAAACCAGAACTAAAAGACGAACTGCTTCACTGGCACTAAGAGCGGAGATGTAGAATGACACAAAAAATTACTATCGAACCCGTTACCCGTATCGAAGGTCATGCCAAGGTGACCATCCACATGAAAGATGATGGCAGCGTTGACCATGCATACATGCACGTCAACGAATTTCGCGGTTTTGAGAAATTCTGCGAGGGGCGGCTCTATTTTGAAATGCCCCAGATCACACCGCGTATCTGCGGGATCTGTCCAGTCAGCCACCATCTGGCTGCAGCGAAAGCTGGTGACGCGCTGACAGGTCAGACTCCGCCCCGCCCGGCCAGCCTGCTCCGCGAACTGATGCACATGGGACAGATCGTCCAAAGCCATGGCATGCACTTCTTTGAGCTTGCAGGACCTGACCTGTTGCTGGGCTTTGATGTCGCCCCGGAAATACGGAACGTCGTTGGCTTGATTGGCGCGAATCCTGAGTTGACGATAAAGGCTGTTCAACTAAGAAAATTTGGTCAGCAAGTCATCAAGACGTTGGGCGGAAGAAAAATCCATCCCGTCTTTGCGGTGCCAGGCGGGGTGAACAAAGCCCTTACTTTACAGGAACGCGATTCCATCTTAACGGGCATAGAGGCAGCGATCGAGACTACTCAAATCGGCTTGCAGATTATGAAAGATTGGGCGGACAAGAATATGGAGGACATCAACAAGTTTGCCGTGTTCCCAACTGGCTATTTAGGATTGATCACGCCCGAAAACGGACTGGAGCTATACGATGGCAATGTCCGTCTCATCAGCCGCGAGGGCGCGGAATTGGAACGCTTCCCCATTGCAGATTATCTGGATTACATCCAGGAACATGTGGAGCCGTGGTCATACCTGAAGTTCCCGTACTACAAGCAGATGGGTTACCCGAACGGCGTTTATCGTGTTGGTCCGCTGGGACGCTTGAATATCGCCGAAAAAATTGATGCTCCACTGGCAAATGAGGAACTGAAGATCTTCAAGAGTCTCAACAACGGCAAGCCCGTTGAAAATACTCTGTATTACCACTATGCCCGCCTCGTGGAAATCTTATTCGCAATAGAAAGAATCCGCCTGTTGTGCGAAGATGCAGACATCCTCAGCACGGATATTCTCAATACCCGCAAGGATTACAAAGGACACGGCGTGGGCGTGATCGAAGCGCCGCGGGGAACGCTCATCCATGATTACACAGCTGATGAAAACGGCAAGCTGATCAGGGTCAATCTGATCGTCTCCACTGGACATAACAACTGGGCGATGAGCAATGCCGTGGACAGCGTTGCCAAGACGTACGTCAAAGGACCGGAAGTTCATGAAGGGATGTTGAACCGGGTTGAGGCCGCCATTCGTGCCTATGATCCCTGCCTCTCCTGCTCAACACATGCAGTCGGGCAAATGCCCATCCAACTGGATATCGTTGCCGCCGATGGCACGTTAGTCAAGACTCTGAAGCGAGATTAGAATAATTTTACGGACAAGCTGTATTGACCTTAGGAATAACGTCATTCATCCTTTCCCAAGCAAACCAAAGGAGCTCAACCATGACGACAGTTCGAAAGTTAATTGATGAAAAAGCCGAGACAAAGATTCACACAGTTGCATCCACAGCGAACGTCTTTGACGCACTTCAAGTGATGTGTGAAGGAAATACGGGTGCGGTCCTGGTCACGGAAGATGAAAAGATCGTTGGAATCTTCACGGAGCGTGATTACGCGCGTGAGGGCGAAGTCAAGGGCAGGTCTGCAAGAGATACAATGGTTTCCGATGTGATGACCAGCCAAATGGTTCTGATCAAACCAGAAACTACGCTGGAAGAGTGTGCTGAATTGATGGGCAAATATCATGTGCGCCACCTGCCAGTGCTCGAAAAAGAGCGCGTGGTCGGCATCGTCTCCATCCGTCGCCTTGCGGAGGGACTGCTCGCAGAGCAGAAAGGTGCAATTGTTAAGCTGGAAAGCTATATTCTCGGGACGGGTTACGGCGAGTAACTTTTCGAAGAGTATTCCAATCTTATAGTGGTCAAATCTAGCGGACCAGATACAAGAGGGGATCAGCATGCCTTATGTCTGGTCTGTTTCGTTTAGAATTTATTGCAAAAGGTATATCACTTGAAAAAATTATTGATGATCGGTTATGGAAACCCTGACCGCGAAGATGACGGTGTTGCCTGGCATATTCTGCCTGCGCTGACGACAAAACTTGGTTTGAGCTCCCCTGAATCCTATGAGGATGAATTTCCAGAGTTTGCCCTGATTGACTTTGCTTTTCACCTTCAACTCACCCCTGAAATGGCAGAAGATATCAGCGCATACCCAAATGTTTGTTTTGTGGACGCGCATACCGGCAATATTCCTGAGCCGGTACGTTTGATTAACGTAGAAAGTGAGTTTCAACATTCACCATTTACCCACCATCTTACGCCGCAGTCACTTCTCTCCATGTGCGAAACAATTTATGGAAAGAAACCGGATGCGGCTCTGCTCTCGGTGCTCGGGCATCGGTTTCTTTTTTCGCGACAACTTTCTGAAGAGACGGCGGAACTTGTTCCGCAAGCTGTGGATTTGATCTGGGATTGGATGAATGACAGAAATATTCTGAGTCCATCTGATAGATAAATCCTACGTAGTACATGCATACTCTTGAATAGGGAAATCGGGTAAAGCCATCCTTTACTCGCTTCTTTCTTTGATACAATTCTCAGGGAAGAACAAAACAATGACAAAACTTGACCTCATCCAACAGGAAGATTTCGAGCTGTTTCTGGAACGCGAGATTCGCGGCTATGCGGAAGACCACGTGCGAATCGGTTGGCTTGCATGTTTTTGGTGATAACATCACAGCCCAGGAGCTATATAAGAAAATGGGGT
>DASWEH010000671.1:0-11223 GCA_036394895.1 Anaerolineales bacterium | reverse complement strand
TTTGGTGAGCCCCGCCATGCAGCTGCAGCACATGCCGAAGAAAGCCCAAAGGTAATCACGGTTCCTTTGATGATCCTGGCATTCTTATCCATCGTTGGTGGTGCGCTCAACCTGCCGGGACTGCATACCCTGACAGCCTGGCTTGAGCATACGATTGAAGTCCACGCGGGTGAGTTCGTTTGGAGTGTGGCGATCATTTCTACCGTATTAGCTTTAGTTGCTCTATATCTCTCATGGCTTGTGTATGGACGCAATCCGCTCCAGGCTGGTGAGATCGATCCATTGAAAAAGCGATTTGGTGCTGTCTTCACAGTTTTAGAAAACAAATGGTATGTGGATGAGTTGTATCACGCCATCATCGTCACTCCCTTTATCAAAATATCTCAGTTTCTCGCGGATGTCATTGACGGACGCTTCTGGCACGATTGGTTCCATGAGACTGTTATTGCTGGAACATATAACTGGTTGTGCAATATTGCACTGAATCAATATGCTGATCAACGCGGCATCGACGCGTTCGCAAACGACCTCGCTACAGTCACCCAATGGTTGTCGGCGACCTTGCGTAAGATCCAGAATGGATTCGTTCGTTCGTATGCATTATCCGTATTATTGGGTGTTGTATTAATCGTAGGGTATCTAATCTTTAAGTAGTTGAACGTCAAAAGCAAAGGTCGCGACGTTTGACCTTTGACGATATTGCAATTGAGGATTGAATATGAATTTTTTCCTGCAACCTCTTACTTTGCTGACTTTCTTCCCCCTGCTCGGGATATTGATTCTGCTCTTCATCCCCAATGACAGGAAAGACGCTCTCCGCTGGACAGCACTGATCACCAGCTTGCTTACGTTCGGGCTTTCGCTCTGGGTGCTGGGCATGTTCAACGCCTCAGACCCGAAACTGCAACTAGTTGCCCAATACGACTGGATCACGGTGGCTGGATGGAACATCCAATATTATTTGGGTGTGGATGGATTGAGCATCCTGTTACTTTTGCTTACGACATTCCTGACGCCAATTTCGATTCTTTCCACGTGGGCGGCCATCGAAGAACGCGTGAAAGATTTCATGATATTTTTTCTGCTGCTCGAAATCGGGATGAACGGTGTCTTCCTGGCGCAGGATTTATTCCTTTTCTACATCTTCTGGGAATTCACGCTCGTGCCGATGTACTTCATCATCGGCATCTGGGGCGGACCGCGCCGCATCTATGCTGCGATCAAGTTCTTCCTGTATACAATGGCTGGCTCCATTTTGATGTTGCTGGCGATCTTGTGGCTGGGCATTTACGGCGGCACGTTCTCCGTGCCTGATCTGATTGCCCAACATAATATCCCTGTGAACGTTCAATGGTGGCTCTTCCTGGCGTTTGCGGCTGCGTTCGCCATCAAAGTTCCGATGTGGCCCCTGCATTCCTGGTTGCCAGATGCTCACGTGGAAGCACCCACTGCTGGTTCCGTCATTCTGGCAGGGGTTATGCTGAAGCTAGGGACCTATGGCTTTCTGCGCTTCAACCTCGGTCTCTTCCCGGAAGCGACCGTGCGGGCCGCGCCCTGGATCGCGCTTCTGGCAACGATTGGCATTATTTATGGCGCGGCGGTTTCCTATGCCCAGGCGGATGTCAAAAAACTGGTTGCCTATTCTTCCGTGAGCCATCTGGGCTTTGTGATGCTGGGTCTGTTTGCCCTCAACTCACAAGGTGTGCAGGGTGCCATCTTGCAGATGATCAACCACGGACTCAGCACGGGTGCGCTGTTTTTGCTGGTCGGCATGATCTACGAACAGACTCATACGCGCGAGCTTAGGGTCTATGGCGGCTTGTGGAAAGTCACGCCTGTCTTTGGCACGATCATGTTGATCGTCGCGCTCTCTTCGATGGGGCTGCCGGGGCTGAATGGCTTTGTCGGTGAGTTCACGATTTTGCTCGGCGCGTTCGGCTCCCTGGCGATCAATAATGCCTGGTTCGCGGCGATCTCCGCGCTCGGTGTCATCATGGCTGCGGTCTATATCCTTTACATGTTCCAGAAGATGTTCCTCGGTCCGCAAGGCGAGATCGTGGAGGATGTCAAACAGCATGGACATGGGCTGCGCGACCTCAACTGGCGCGAGATCGCGATCATGGTTCCCATTCTGATCCTCATCTTTTGGATCGGTCTATATCCAAAACCTTTTTTTGCGCTGATGGCTCCCGCGGTTGACCAGCTTGTTGCAAGCATCTCCAACGTTGCAGTGGCAATGCACTAAAACATCATGACACTCGCTGACATATCCTTCTTCACCATCTGGCCTTTTACTTTTCTGACCGTCTGGGCTTGCGTATTATTGCTGGTTGATCTTTTTATTCCAAAGGAACGCAAGGGGATTACGGCTTTGCTCGCCGCGTTAGGGTTGGCATTCACGCTTAGCTTCACACTCATGCAAATTGGCACGCAACAAACGGGATTCCAAGGAATGGTCGTAGCGGATGGGTTCTCGACATTTGTAAATGCCCTGCTACTGGTCAGTGGTCTTCTAGGTGTTGCGCTCGCCTATGGATACGTCCGGCGCATGGGACTGGAGCGCGGTGAGTATTACACGCTGCTGCTCTTCAGTGTGACAGGTATGATGCTCATGGCACAGGCTGCCGACCTCATTGTGGTCTTCCTGGCGCTTGAACTTCTTTCGATCCCGCTTTATGTGCTGGCTGCGTTTGCCCGCCCGAAGGTTGAATCAGAAGAAGCGGGACTCAAATATTTCCTGCTCGGCGCGTTCGCAACGGGATTTGTCGTCTACGGGACCGCGCTGGTCTTCGGCGCGACAGGTACAACGAATCTCGCCGCGATCGTTGCTGCCTCGGGAAACGGGACATCGAACCTACTCCTGTTAGCGATTGGCTCATCCCTTATTCTCGTGGGACTCGGCTTCAAAGTCGCGGTGGTCCCGTTCCACATGTGGACGCCGGATGTTTATCAGGGCGCGCCCTCGGCAGTGACAGCCTTCATGTCATCCGGTGCAAAGATCGCGGGGTTTGCGGCATTGCTCCGTGTATTTGCAACGGCGTTCCCGTCCATCGCCTCTGATATGACCGGCATCTTCTGGGCGGTGTCTGCCTTGACCATGATCCTTGGCAATGTTATTGCGATCTCACAGACCAATATCAAGCGGCTGTTGGCATACTCGAGTATCGCGCATGCGGGCTATATCCTGATGGCATTTGTTCCGTATGGGAACCCTGATGTGGCTCCTGTTTCGATCGCTGCCGGACTCTTCTATCTTGTTGCTTATGCCCTCACGAATTTTGGCGCATGGGGAGTAGTGATCGCGCTTGAGAAATCAGAGGGAAGGGGATTAGAGATTGAAGATTATGCGGGCCTTGCGCGTAAGCATCCTGCCTTAGCGGTCGCAATGACAGTCTTCATGCTTTCCCTCATTGGTCTGCCACCCACTTTAGGATTGGTTGGCAAAATTTATCTGTTCCGTGCTGTGATCGATGGCGGATTTTATGGTTTGGCAGTTATCGGCGTGTTGACCTCCCTGGTGTCTGCATATTACTATCTGCGCGTGGTTGTGATCATGTACATGCGTGACGGCGAGCCAGAGACCGAACACGAATCCTTCCTTGACCTCACGACAATTGTTACAGCGGTTGCAACCGTGGTGATCAGCCTCGTGCCACAGTTCCTTTTTGCATGGGCAAGCAACGCGGTGTTGATTCTAAACCTCCCGCGCTGAGCGACAATCTAAAGCGAGGAATGCAGTCTAAGCGTAACAATAGCAATCTAAAAACAAAACGGAGATAACCATTGTCTCCGTTTTTGGTTCTAAAGCCCAAGCTACCGGCCGTGCGTGGTTTTAAATAGGCTTCAGGATAACCACTCGTCGTTTTCCGATTTGGAAATGTTCGACACTTTGATAACTTTTATGGGCTACCTTTTGCTGCCTATCACAAACAATTGACACTATACTCGATGGGGATAAGATGTTAATGAGTGCGTTCAGTATTGACCATAATGGGTTCAAAAACTCGTCTGGACCAGAATCGTGCCACTGGGAGTGTTGTCCATAAGGAACATCGGTAAAGACAAGATCCACCGATTTGGCTTTTATATTGTTGAGTATTGTCTTGCTATCCATAGCGCTTGCCTGAAAGACTCTTGTCGCCAGAGGCTGTTCCCAAGCTGAAGCAGCAATTTTGTTTTTTAAAATATGTGCACTTGCTAACGCCTCTTTGTGAGAATCTTTCTTGTACTGTTCAAGCGTTTTTCTGATTTCGACGATGTGTTTTTCCAAACCCTCAACACGAAGCAATCCAAGATTCCGTTTTGCCAAAGCGACTGCTTTTTCATCTATATCCGAACCGATGATTTCTCGAATGTGCTGTCCGTGTAAATACCCTAATACACTGAGATGATAAGCTGCGCTACAACAGGGATCATAGAGAGTGCATGGAGTTGCATTCTTATAGATTGTTTCGCGGCTCGCTATACAACGTTGGAATATTTCACTCGCCAGTCGGACAGGAAAAGCCGGATATCCGGGGAAACTATAGAACACTCGACCACTGGCAAGGTCGGAATAATCCAGTAATACTTTTTCACACTTATATTGCATAAAATTCTTAAAACTCTTTGTAAATGGGGTTTTACGTCCAGCGCTTCTAAAGTAACAATGAAGGATCGAAACAAAAACTGCGGAGGCATGTTATCTCCGCAGTTTTGATTCTGTAGGCTCGTTATCAGCCGTTGAGCTGATAAATCTGTATCAGATTCCCGCACGTATCATTGAATACTGCTGCAGTGGTCATGCCCATATTGGTTGGTTCCATTGTAAACTCCACGCCTAAATTTTTCATCCGTTCATATTCTCCTTGGACATCCCCCACCTGGAAGGCAGTAAACGGAATCCCATCCTTCATCAGAGATTCCTTGAGGGCCTTCATGGCAGGATAATCTGCATTTGGCTCGAGCAGTAATTCGGTTCCCTCGGGCTCTTCAGGCGAGACGACGGTGATCCAACGCGCGCCTTCTCCCAATGGAATATCCCGCTTTTTCATAAACCCCAAGACCTCAGTATAAAATTTCAAAGCCTTGTCGTAATCATCGATGGATACGCTGGTCAGTTTTATCTTCATTCGAATCATCCTTTCCTTAGAAGTTGAGTGGCTGCCCGGCACCCAAGCTGACGAAATTCCCTGGGACTAAGACCAAACTGCTGTTTGAACGCCTTGCTGAAGGCGGCATGCGTATCATAACCAGCCGCCAGCGCAACTTCAGTAATATCCACGGCACCCATTCGCAGCTTGCGCCCCGCCCGTTCCAGTCGCAGACGCCGAACGTAGCTGGCCGCGCTTTCGCCAACGTGAGCTGTGAACACGCGATGGAAGTGGGGGACAGAGAATCCAGCGACCGCCGCCAGCATTTCCCGGTCAAGCGGTTCGTTGAGGTGCTCACGGATGTATTGCATCACATCTTCGATGCACTCGGGAGCATTTTGAGCAGTTTGGATGTCAGTCAGCATATCCAAACTATAGTATATCAGAACACTTGTTCGCTACTCCAAACGTATCATCATGAATTCAAGGAACTGTAGTGAAACTTTTTTAGGATTGAGTAATCAAACTATTTGTAAGCGACAGGAGTCTATTTATGAATAATTTAAAACGCCTGATCTGGTGTGCCTTAGTGGTTGGTATTCAAGCGCTATATTTCCCGCTCAACCGTTTCCTGCAAGGTGGCATGGAATTTAAGACAGCCTTGGATCGTTATGTGCCGCTTTGGCCCATTTGGGTGGTGCCTTATGGGTTGATTTGCGGATGGTGGGTGGTCGCAAGTATCTGGACCGTGTGGCGTATGGAAGACCGTTTATATGAGGCATTCTTTATTGCCTCCGCCCTGACAAGCGTTAGCGCATTGACAATTTTTACTGTATTTCCAACCTATGTCGTTCGCCCTCCTCTGCCTGGTACAGATTGGACAATGCAGCTCTTGAACTGGATTTACGCAAAGGATTACATGTATAACGCCTTTCCGAGCGGTCATGTTTATGTTACTACATTGATTGCGCTCTTTTGGTCACGTTGGTTTCCTCGGTGGCGCTGGTTGTGGGCTTTTACAGTAGTGATTGTCGTTCTTGCAACGTTATTTACTCACCAGCATTACTTGCCCGATCCCATCGGTGGATTGGTGCTCGCCTGGTTCGGCTATCGTATCGGGTTGTGGTGTGTAGCTGATGTCTACCCAACGCGGCGGCCGGTAGTGAGAAGCTCGGAGTTTTGAACGAATCATTGAAATGAAATCTGCGGAGGATTTTATGACTCCGCAGATTTATGTATCTAATCAGTTACATCAGGCTTTGAAGAACTCGATCAATACAGGAGCGAGTGCCTCCGAAGCGACCTCGTGTGTCTGACCTTCCAGCGTGCGATGCTGTGCATTGGGGATGGCCTTCGCAAGTTCCACGGCTGTGGTGTGCATAAATGACCACTCACCGGCACCGCCGTCCATGACAAGTGCAGGCACAGTAACCCTAGCTGCTCGCTGAGTGGGTATGGAGCTATCCTCGCCCATGGCCGCGGCATCATAGGCAAGGGTGAGACCTACCGCTTCCCACAGCGGCCACATCGGATGCTGGTGCATTCCTTCCACTTGATCAGCAGGCATCCCTACCAACATCATAAAGAGTCCCACCGCATCGCCTGCTTGACCTGTCGCAACGATTTCGTTGAGATGCTGTCTGTATTCCCTCCATGCTTGCCGGGCAGTGGCATCATCGTTGTAGGGCGCCTCGTACATGGCGAGTTTCTTCACTTTGTCACCCAGCTTAATTGCTGCCTCCAGGGCAAGTGCCGCGCCCGAGGAGATGCCATACAAGAATGCTGATCCACCTGTTTCGTTGATCAGGGCGTCGATGTCTTCAATCTCACGTTCGAGTGCATCTGGCTGCACGCCGCCAAGGCGCCGGTCCGTTCTGTCGCCTCGTCCCCGACGATCGTAATGAATGACGGTGAAGTGCTGCGCCAGTAGGTCAGCCAGTTGTGCCATTCCCTGATCAAATGCGCGATACTGAAGCGCCCCGTCTACGAGAATAACCGCTGGTCCCTCACCTGACTGATCGAACGCGATCGTTGTACCATCCTTTGAAGTGACTGTTTTCATATAGCCTCTTATGTTAAAGTATTACTTGAATCAACTCTTTGCTTTGGTCGACCCGACCCTTGTATACGTTAAGTTAAAGTCGAGTTCCCAATTGGAGCCATTACTAGATTTCTCCCAGCGGGCGGTAATGAGGTTGCGATCCTCGCTGAAGGTGCCGATAAAACGTTGTGAAAAACCAGGGAAATCTCTCCATAGCTTCCAAACATCTCCACTTAAGGACATTTGATAGATTCTCGAAACGCCACGCGAGTCGAAGTAGAGCATGCTATAGGTCTCAGCTGTATCATCTGGTCCAATGACTGAGGTGCTGCGGGGAAAGTCGCTGTTGGGAACCTCCGAATGTTGAATTAGGAAAGCTCCTCCTTCAATCCAATCGAATGAAGTGCGCCCACGCACAACAGCAGTTTTATCTGCTTGAAACGACATCGATGTGATTTCTATATTCCACTCACCTACGAACACACCCAGGCGTTCGAGTGCAGGATTACTCATTATGATCTCTCCTTTAAGACGCGGAATCCAAGGTGTGTGACGCCCGGCGCTTCGACCACTCGTATGCTTTCCAGTTCGATTGGCTTGATATCCAAATGATCGAATAACCGGACTCCGTTTCCCAAAAGAAGAGGCGCTATATCGATATGGATTTCGTCCATGAGCCCCAGGTTGAGGCACTGCTGAAGGATACTAGCAGTGCATACGACGACATCCTTGTCTCCCGCAGCTTGCTTGGCTTGGCGAATAGCACTTTCAACTCCATCTGTGACAAAAGTAAATGGCGATCCTTCATAGACCCATTCCGGCGGGACAGTATGTGTAACAATGAAAGCAGGCGATCCTGGTGGGCGACCACCCCAGCCCTGAGCGATATCAAAGGTTTTCCGTCCCCACACGCCCGCTCCGTAGTTTCCCATCGATTCCTTAAGGAGTTTGGCGCTCTGCGGGGAGACCTTGAGCACCATATTGCCATCCGAAATGGGAACCTCGGTATCGCCGCTGAAATACCAATTGAAGAGCGCCTCACCGCCTTCGCCCAAACCATTCTCAGGACTATCATTTGGCCCGGCCACGAAGCCGTCCAGCGACGTGGTCATATTAAAAACAATTTTGCCCATGAAGTTTTCCTTACTTTTTCAACGTTTCCAAAATTTTGTCTAGGCGCTCATGTCCATCGACCACACCACTTTCCATGCCAGATGCGATCATGCCATCCCGGTCCTCAACCGACTGATAAACAGACTGTGTCGAGACACGGGTCCGGCCGGCCGGTAGTTCTTCGAATTTAGTGGTCTCGAGGATCACATGTCCTGATTCTGGAAGTCCTTCGAACTCGAACGTGCTGATCAGACGCTCGGGAGCTGTCACATCATGGTTTACGCCGTGGAAACCGAATTCATTGCCATCTTTGTCCTTTTGGATAAAGCGCCACTGGCCGCCGCTGACGGGCTCGAACGTTTCAAGAGCCATGGTCAGGTCACGTGGACCAACCCAACGGGCATAGAGGTCCGGGTCCGTGTGGGCCTTGAAGACCAGCTCGCGGGGTGCGTCAAACTCACGGGTAATGAAGAGCTCTTGTTTGCCAGGTTCGGCAGTAATCACAGTTTTGTTCTTTTTCTCAGACATGTTATTTCTCCTTTTTTTGAATTTCCGATAAAACTTCGTCGAGGCGGTCGTAGCTCTCGTTCCAGTACCGCTCGAATGGTGTGACCCAGTCATAGATAGGTTTGAGCTGCTCCATGTTGACCCGGTACAGCCGCTGGCGACCTTCCCGGTGCTCGCGTACCAGCCCTACCTTTTTCAATACTGCCAAGTGCTTGGAGACCATCGGCTGCGACCAGCCAAGGATCCCTACGATCTCGTTCACAGAGCGCTCTGCCGGCCCCAGCGCCTCGAGGATTTTGCGCCGCTTGGGTTCGGCAACAGCATTGAAAGGATCATGGGTAGTGGGTATTCGCGCCATAGTGCTATTATATACCCATATGGGTATATGTCAAGAGGCAAAAAATAAGCCGTTTGGATGACAACGGCTGCTGTATGAGACAAGCTATATAGTAGCAAATCTGATATCAGATGCTTTTAAATTCTGGCTAACATATCCTCTAACTCAGGGACAGTAAGGCCGGTGATATCTCGAATCCGCTGAGAAAGTTGCTTATAAATTGATAATTGTTCTTTTGTTAATTTTGCTGCTTCTGGTCTCAGTCCAAGTTCTTCGGAACTGAAGGTAAACGATATGACAGTGCTCGCGAGCAATTTCATCGAAACAATCACATTGAAATAATCTAAATGCTCAACGGGACTATTGGAAGCAGAGGCGTAGGCATTGAATATCTGTTTTTTCCAATCCGGGCTTCCTAAATCGCCCATGATCAGTAATGTCCAGGCGAAATCAATGCGATAATCAGAAATGGCAAATTGGGTCCAATCAATCACAAATAATTGATCATCTGAGCCTAGCAAAACATTATTGGCATGAAAGTCTTGATGGACGACTGCCGGCCGAACGAATATCTCATGCTTATGTGCATCCAGCCAGTCGACGATTTCAAGAAAGCCTCTTAAGCCATATTTTGTATACAGGGAACGATATTGAGAAATACTTTCATCAAGCAATCGAGTGGGATTTTTCTCATATACATCGGGATTAACTGTAAATAAGCGCCAGTCCAATTTATGAAGTTGAGCCAACAACAACCCAAATCTTGAAAGAAGTTGATCCACCTGATGGGATTCAGCAGAAGTCAATACAGGCCATAATGCTTGCCCCTCCAGCTTGTCGATAATTTCAAAGGGCTTCCCAAGTAGTCCAGGCTCAGTTTCCTGCAAGAGTAATGCAGGGACGGGATAACCAGCTTTTTGAAGCAAGGATAACGCCCTTGCTTCTCGACTGAGCTTCTTGGTTGCTCCTTCCCCGTTGAATAGACGCAAAATGTATTTTTTTTGTAAAGAATTTGATTGTTGAAGATCAAACGTATAGATTTCACTTTCAAACCCGCTCGCAAGAAAGTTGAAATTGGATACCACTGCGTCTGGATCCCGAGATGCGATATAGCGGGATAAATGATCAACCAGAGTCATTTTGAGATTAGGTTGAATGCGATTTTGCAATTTTTACAATATCCTGTGTAACAACTCTTGAATTCATAATGAACGTATGAAGCACATGCAGTGTTTGTATGGGAACATTAGGCAACCAAGTCTCTGTAAGGGTCAACACCCCGTCGTTTGCTTCTTCTCCGAAAGGTGAGTAACGTCCACGCGGAGCTCCTGTTCCAGCGTAGATTTTGGTATGTATACCCGTTGGAGGCAGTGACTGCATGAATTGTGGATTGGCAAGCAGTTGTCCAATTTCACCTCCAAGAAGTTTGGTAAAATGATAAGGCGCAAAGTGACGGGCGGCCTTGCATGCCTGAGTTGGAGAGGCCAAAAGGAAACATGCCACCGGTTTATGGATCAATCTCGGCAAAATTGCGCGCATCAGAACTGCGCCAAGCGAATGTCCGATGATGATGTATTCGTTTGTTTTGACGCGTTTCGTTATGAAATGCTCAAGCCTTTGAAAACAATCCTTCTGGCGCTCAAAGGTAACTGAATACCCAAAAAGATGAGGTCGAATGTTAGATATCCGTAACCGCGTTGCCAAGATCGACATAGCAAGGGGCGTACGTCCCATCCCATGAATCAGAATCGCGTCCATCTGCGTTTTTTCATTCATGATTTACGATGTCTGATAGTCAGAATTATACATAGTGACCTCACAAACACATATTTCAATCCTCGTGCGGTGGTTTTACCATCAATTCTCCCTGACCTGACTCTATGTCTGCTACGAAGCCTCCCCAGCCTCCACTTGATCCATCTCTTACTGGAGAGGTAACGACCAGTAACCGAACTGGATTTTCATCGCGTATTGTATATGCGTGTTCGATACCAGATGGCAGAAAGACAAAGCCTCCCTTCTCCAGGTCAAAGGTCGTTTCACCACATTGAAACGTAATGGCACCCTCCAACACATAGAACATTTCGTCCTCGGTCTGATGTGTATGGCTTGGTGGCTCTTCTCCTTTCCTTGTTACATACTCCATAAATGCT